>JAHEDF010000595.1 GCA_024641365.1 Planctomycetota bacterium
GTTCAGGTCGATTTTTTGACGACGCCGTGTGTTATGCTTTTTATCCCGTTGATATGCATACCAAAAATGGAGTAAAACCCGAGCCGCTTAAACCGGGAATTATTCCAACCATTCCGCTTTCTGCACTGATACCCAAAGGGAGTCGTAATATAATCGTAGCTGGACGTTGTGTATCGAGTGATCGTTTTGCAAATTCTGGGTTACGCGTGCAGGCCCCCTGCATGGCCATGGGACAGGCAGCAGCATGTGCCGCAGTACTAGCAGCGAAAAACGGGAAAACACCTGCTGCCGTTCCCCTGACTGATATTCATAACTTGCTTAAAGCACATGCTGCCATCGTGCCTGAAAAGAAATCATAACTTTTTGTGAAACGTCATTGGATTACCTTACTCGTCGCCATGTTGTTTGTGACTATAGCAGTCACTGGCATCATGGGGTTTTTCCTGCCATTTAATTTAAAAACTGTTTCTATTCATGCGCTATCTGGATTTATTTTTATATGCGTGATTAGCTTCCATATTCGAAATAATTTTACCCAACTAAAAAGTTATTGTACCAAACCGAGCATCTATTTTATAGGACTCCTGGTTCTTTGTTTAGTTTTTATTATTACGCTGCAACCCAAACCAATACGAGCCATAATGGGGCTCAGTAACAATAATGGGCCAGACCCCGATCATTTCGAAATACACGACAAACGCTTGATGTATCGTTACGACCCAGCTCCGCATTATCGCATGCGTTTAGAAGTCATCGGTGGCTCTGTATTCAATGCACAACAACCACCGAGTTTTGCAATTTGGGTTGAAAATCGTTCCGGCTATCACATCGCTAGTCTGCATCATACCAATAATCACGATTCTGCCCAACAATTGCCATACTGGCATTACAAACGCAGTGAATATTTGAAATATAAACAGCGCTATGAAGAAATGAGTGAAGCTGAGCGTAAAGCAGAAATTGATGCCTTAAGTTCCGCTACGGAAAACGACAGTTTTGACCCGGCGGATTATATTGTCCCAAAAGATCCCGCGCGCGAAGTTCCATTTCGTGTTATGATTGAAATTAATCAACTACATGACAGCAATAAACATTACGCCGATCAGCCATCGCTTATTTATGCTGTTGAAGTCGATAACCGCGATCCAAAAACGTTTCAGGTATTTGACCTGGTCGGTTTTTCTAAATCCGACGTCCGTGATGGTGAAACACATTGGGATTTACATTATATTGATGAAACAATCACCAGCGCGCATGATTTAATTGACAGTGCGCTTTTACAAATTGAACGTGATACTCAAACCATAGCGCCATGATGCGTGTTATTCACTTATTGTTTTGTGTATTACTTCCAATTGCTCTGGTGGTGTATTTAGAGCAACCGGCCGCAAAACAAACAGAAGGCTTTGAACAGATACTCGGTCATATATTTGGCACACGCTATCGCATAGTTTTTCCCCATGGACCAAATATTACACAAGTACAAAAAGCAATTTATCACGAGCTGCAACACATTGATGCGATGGCATCGACTTGGAAATCCGATTCTGAATTAATGCGCTATAATCGAACGGTTGATAAAGCTTCATTTTCACTGTCTCCCGAGCTAGCCTATTTACTCGATCGTTCTCAAGAAATCACACAATGGACCAATGGCGCTTTTAATATCCGTTATAATCCAAAACAAATTGATCTTTCAGCAATTGCCAAAGGGTACGCTGTTGATCGCCTGTGCGAAATATTACGCAATCAATTTACTGTCACATCCTGTTTAGTGGACATTGGCGGTGAAATTAAGGTCTGTGGCCCTGGACCACGAGGACCGCACTGGCGCGTTGGTATTTATGTACCAGGAGACGTAAACAAATCGGTCCCCTCTCCCACATTATCACTGCGCGATGCTTCAATAGCTACATCGGGCACGACATTCAAAGGCAGACATTTAATCGATCCGCACACTGGAAAATCCGTTACAAATACGTTACTGACGGCATCGGTTATTCATCCCTCTAATACAACTGCCGACGCACTCGCCACCGCTTTATTTGTCATGGGACCAGAACAAGGCCTTTCCTGGGCCAAGCAACATCACATACACGCGTTGTTTGTTTTGACAGATGGTAACATAATTGAGCACTGTCCACAAAATTATGAAAATAGAAAAAGTAATTAAAAGTGCTTTCTGAACACCTGTATAAAACATCTGTTATTTTATAAAAAAGTAATTAATGCCTATTGAAAATATTATAACTCTTTAACCCGCGCATTAAAAAGAAGCAGTGTATTGGCTACTTCTTTTTCGCCATCTTGCTGTGCTTGTTTTGCCATTGCTTCTGAAATAATTTGCACGTATTTTTCTACATCTAATTTTGCTGATTGCCGTCGGCGACTCATGGTATAGGTCGCTTCAAATGCTGCTTGATGACATTGCTGAACAAGCTTTTTATAATAATCGGCATGTGTTGCATAATCGGGAAATGTTTGAACGACGTCTATCATTTCTTTTTGCACATCTGCATTA
>JAHEDF010000596.1 GCA_024641365.1 Planctomycetota bacterium
GTCAAAGTCGACCGCGAACGTGGTCAGCGGCTTGTCGTATGATTGCGAGTGAACCTATAAGTGGTGTTGGCTATGAACAGTTTTCACCTTATTACACGTGGTGGTATGAAGCTGAAAGCCGAAATGACAATTTGATGACTGCTAATAATGACATTTTACACATGGGAGCAGAGCAGGGTCTTATAATTGTTGGAGCTCTCGTGGCGTTTTTGATGTGGTTAATGTGGTTAACACATCGCGCATTTATTCGCTTTTCATGGCTTGGTATTGGTTGTGGTCTTGCCGTATTGTCAGTGCTTATTCATGGATTATTTAATAATGTGCTTACTTTTTTTACGCTTTGGCCGTGGGTCGTTGCTATCATCAGCATACTCATGTGGGTCATGCGACATGAGATTCGAGTCATAAAATGGCACATCCCAGTTCTTTGGTGTTTGTCGCTTAGCACAGTTAGTATGTTTTGTATCTTTGGTGTGGGATCTTATTTGCAGCACGATGAGTTGGCGACTTTGGGGCGGAAGAACGGAGTTCCCGTGGTGTTCCCCATTGGTCAGGAATCACTTGGCAGGGTTTTGATCGGAGGAGAAGAGGATGATCAAGCCCGTAGACTATATCGTGGGCTTGCCCGAACATTATCCAAACGAGGTTGGACGGTATATGTGTCTTTAGGGGAAGCGCAGACTAAAGCGTATGCCAATATTATTTTACCGAGCGATCCTGAACCAGCTTTTTTATGTGTATTAAAGAAAAATGGAAATGGATTATTGGCAGATCCTACTTTTCGCACTTATTTATGCGACCACTTTGATGGAGCTATAATTTGTGATAGTTACATCCCGTATGAAGAAATGACGAACTCATTCCCAATTCCTATGTTTTATGCGCACAATGATAGCATTGCTTCGGATAAAATATTTATGAGTTGGTTTGAGCACGGTCATGAATTAAATCAACTTCATGTTACGCAATGGCCGACAACATGGGCTCGGCTTGTTGGACGTTTATCGCATGTGTTTGACATGTGGATGCGTACTGTTATTGAAAAGTCTCATCAAAAAAAACAAGTTAAGAGTAAAGGGTAAACGTTTTGTCGCGTATAAAAGCGGTCATTTGTGATTTAGATGGTTTATTGTTTGATTCAGAGCGGCGTACGCGGCGTTCGTGGCAGGCGGGGTTGGCTCGGCTTGGTCATGAGATGAGTGATGAATTTTATACGACCTTAATAGGCCGAAAAATTGCCATGAGTGAAAATATGGTGGCTGAATATTTTTCGGTTTCACTTGATGATTTTCGGCCAGCATGGCGTGATGAACATAAACGTTTAGTGGAAAGTGGGCCCGTCGATCCGCGTCCAGGTGCCGTTACGTTGATGCAGTATCTTCATGCGCAGCAAATTCCCCGTGCGATTGCAACTTCAAGTAATCGGCATGATGCATTACATACGCTCGGCGAAATGGCTGATTATTTTCCCGTTATTATCACTGGCGATCAAGTTACGTTGGGTAAACCGCATCCTGAAATTTATTTGAAAGCAGCAGCGGCTATTGGAATTGATCCGCTGTCATGCGTTGCGCTAGAAGACTCTGAACCTGGGATTGCTGCTGCGCATGCAGCGGGCATGCAAGCGCTAATGATTCCTGACTTAAAGCAGCCGACTTCTGAAACAAAAGCAATTGCGGCGGCTATTTTTAATTCGTTAGATGAAGCCTTGCAACATATTCAACAAAGCCTTGCCTAAAATTTATTTACGCGGCGCCGTTTTAGGCTTTGATTTTGTCGACTGCTTGGTCGTTACCACAGTATCAATTTGCTTCTCAGGAAATAAGCAATGTGTAATTAATGGACACGTCGCACAGTGGGGGCTACGAGCAGTGCAACAATACCGTCCATGCAATATTAAATAATGATGTGCATGGAGGAGATGTTTTTTCGGTGTGCGCTCTAATAAGACCTGTTCTGTTTGTTCCGGAGAATTTGTTTCAGCTATTCCTAAACGATTCGCGGTACGATGCACATGCGTGTCGACTGCTATAGTCGGTTGCCCAAAAGCGACATTTAAAACGACATTGGCGGTTTTTCGTCCGACTCCTGGCAGGGCTTCTAAATCGGTACGATTATTAGGAACTTTGCCGCCATGTTGTTCTAATAATAGACGACAGAGAGCGATGACATTTTTTGCTTTGTTGCGATATAATCCAATGTGACGAATAAATGGCGTTAGACCATCTACGCCTAAATCTAAAATTGCCTGTGGCGTATTGGCAAGCGGATATAGTTTTTGCGTTGCTTGATTAACTGATTTATCGGTGGCTTGTGCCGATAAAACCACAGCGATTAACAGTTCAAAATCACTAGCAAATTCTAAATCACTTTTAGGGCTTATATGTTTGGCTAAAATATCATAAATTTTAGTAATGGCAGGTTCAGTCAGTGCACCGAAATATCGAGGACAACGCGCCATGTGATTTTAATTACCGTGGAGGGGGTGCCACTGATCACCAAAAGCGGAACACATGCC
>JAHEDF010000131.1 GCA_024641365.1 Planctomycetota bacterium
TCTGAGGGTGGTACTGCTAAAAAAGAATCTAATTGCCCAGCAAAACTATGTTCACCACCATCCTCATCGCTTGCGGATGAACGCACCGCAAGCAAGCCATTTGTGCCTGCTAATTTTTGTGCTGCTGCAATCCATGCTTGTGATAGTTCCTCCGTAGGAACAACTTGCACATCATCAGCCGCTTGTGCTCGACAAGATTCCCACGCTCCCGGTGCGATGACAAACCACGCTGGAATTGGTAAGCCATGTAACTCCAATGCGCGTAGCGCCGCAGCTTTCCCACCAAATTCACTATCTGAATTAGTCGCATCGGGAAATAACACCCACGTTTGTGTCATAATTTTATCCTAACCACGCAGGCAAAATGCCTAAAGAGCCATACAAGAGCAATGTCCATAAACCCGCCGCTAATTCGATACGTTTTCCTTGTTTCGGGTTCAAGTGAGTTGCAAACCACCATGCCAACAATCCAGCAATTAATACGCCACTCATTAATACAATGCCAACCGACCACGGTGCATGCGCATCAAAAGCGGCTGCAATAGCACAACCAGCGGTCAACACCATCATGATCAACCAGACCAATACTGCTCTTTGGGGCCCCCACAAAACGCTATACGTTTCAACACCGGTTTCTTCATCGGCTGGACTGCGAATTTTCCGACCTAACTCAATAACAATTCCATTGCAAAAACTGGCGGCTAAAAACCATCCTAAACCATTTGGCGGAGTACCTAAGGCCGGTACCCAATCACAAGCCGTCGCATAAAAATCTACCAGCGGCATTATCAACATATGTGACCACAAATAAACGATGGGGTGTTTTTTAAGCCAAGTACGCATCCCAAATTCAACTGACATCGACGCCAAATATGCCCAAGTAATTAATAACACAATTATTTGGAGCGGTGACCACCACCATGCCAGTGCTAATTGAATTATGGCCGCACCTACAAATACACACCCTAATTCGCGCAAGGTTACTAAGCCGCGTGGAACAGGACGGTAAGGACGCCAACGTGTATCTTCAGCGATATCTTTAAATTCATCCGCTATACGTAATTGTAAAAAAAATAATAAACTGGAAATAAAGGCCACTATAATGGAAGGAAGTGAGGGCCAAACTGCACCACGTAAATGGGATGAAAATGAAACTGCACAAAAACTAAATGATAAAATTAATGGACCATGGCCGAGCAACGGAAATCGTTCCCGTTGGTACACCCACCAGCGACCAATGCCCTGTGGATCGGTCATATACTTATTCGTCGCCTGTCGATAAATTATCAGGCGTTTGAATATGAGTTGATTGCCGTTCGCGAGCGAGTCGTTGATGTGCACGTGTAAATTGTCCGCTCGCTAATGCACCAATGATAGATAATTCCCCAGCTAAAGCCAAACCTGCACAGACTTCACCAAATGCACGGGCTTTACCATTACCAGCTAAACCCATGATGTCTAAGCAGGCTTGTTGACTAGGTAATTTTGTACCACCACCAACGGTGCCAATAATTAAATTGGGCAAAGTCACAGTAGCATAGAGCGAACCATTTTTCTGTTCTTCAAAACGCGTAATGCCGACAGCCGCCTCAGAAACACAGGCCGCATCTTGGCCACAAGCTATAAATAAAGCAGCTAAACCATTCGCATAATGCCCTTGCACGCCAATTGTTCCACTCACCACGCCACCAATTGCCGACATGCGCCAATAATCAACCATACGCTCCGCAGTAGTATGCAGTCGACGCTGAATTAACTCAGCAGGTAATAGGATTTCTGCTGCAACTTTTTTTCCACGCACACTACTAAATGACTGCGATGAGGCTTTTTTATCACCAGAAGCATTTGCCTCAACAAACCAGTATAAAGGTTTTTCCGGGGCTCGAGCCATAATGTCATCACAAATGGCTTGTGTCGCAATCGTCACCATATTTTGCCCAGCAGCATCACCAGTCGAAAAATCAAATAATAAATAAACGTGATTACCTTCAACTGTAACGCGTAAATTTTCTAATTTTCCATGTCTGGTTGTAGTCGATGCAATTTTAATAAAATTCTCTTGTTCCTGTAATACCCAAATCAAAAATCGACCTGCGCCAGTTATCGATTCAAAAGCAAAACCAGGGGAACGCGTCACGCCCTCAGCTAATGTTAATGCGGTACAACCACCTGCATCACTAAGTAATTGGGCACCTCTATGATAACTCGCTACTAATGCGGCTTCATGAGTGGCCAATGGTAACCAATAATCGCCTTGCGCATTGAGCCCGTTAACACGTAACGGACCTGCTAACCCCAGCGGCATTTTAACCGTGCCAATATAGTGTTCACAATTAGCTGCATAAACTGACGGCGGATGTTCATCAGCTAACACGCCAGGATCTTTTCCGAGCGTAGCCCATCGTTTTGCCACTGCTTCTGGCGTCGCTAAACTTCCACCTAAATTTTCACGCTTCGCACCAGGTTTTGGCGTTAATAAAAGTGACATTTCTTCTAATGTCCGTCCATCTGTTAGTCGCTTAGCAAGACCGCGAAGAAAATTATAATCATTTGCCATGATGCGTCCTTAATTGCTTCATTAATAAAGGATAATCCACTTTTGCATTATGCCGTTTGTCTAACGGAATAGACATGTCTATAAATTGATCAATACAAGCCCAAGATAATTGTGTAGTTAATGTATCGGACATTGTTTGTCGCTCAACTTGCTGAACCGTAGTTTCATAAACTAATACACGCCGTCCATCAATCCCCACTGCCGCTGCGCGTCGTATGCCGGGAATACTGCAAGCCGCTGTTTCTATCGCGAAAGGATAGATGGTGCCGTGGCGATCTTTTATTTTTGCACTACACCGCCCCATCAACCATAATCGACCATTTTTATCTATATAACCCGCATCTCCCGTGCGATGCCAAATGGTCTTATCTACTCGAATTTTCGTCTCTGCATCACCTGCGCCACCTAAGTAGCCAGGTAATACATGTTCACCTGCCACCACAATCTCACCAATGCCATTACGTGGCATATGCATAGTCTGAAATGCAGCTTGTGACAATGCTGGTAATGGTTTACCCCAAGAGTCAGCACAAATATGCAGATTTATGCCTGTCACAATTGGTCCAACCAACAACCCTTTGCCATTTTGCTGCGCAAAAATATCATCCGTAGTCATATCGCTAAAAGCAATTTCTGCGATTGGCTCTACTTCTGTGGAACCGTAAACTGCTACTACCCGTGTTTGTGGAGCAAGTTTTTGCAGACGCGATAATAATTGTGGAAATACCGGTGCGCCTCCCGTGTACAGTGCTGATAACATTGCAATTGAACCATGACCTTTGTCACAGTCATCAGCAAGACGCTCAAAAAAAGCAGGCGATGCAACCGCACTTCGCGGTTTAAAATGCGTCATCTGCTGTAATACCGGTGCCGCATCAATAAATCCCGGACGACGAATATCAGCATTGGGAATTAATACCGTTTGTCCTGATGCTAAATTAGCCAATGCAAAAATAGGTAGTGTAGCTAAATCCATAGCCCCTTGTTGGTGGTCAAGGCTGCGCGCCACTGCGGCATGCTGTGCACACAAAAACGCATGCGAGCGTACTGCTCCCTTGGGAACACCAGTCGATCCAGATGTAAATGTTACTAAGGCGGGAGCATCATCAGCTACCTTTTCAACTGGCTCATGTGGTTGATAAGTTTGCCAATTTTGCCAGCGTCTGCTGAATAGCGGAAATCCCGTTGACCAAGCACATGGTATGCGTCGCAGTGCAGACACAGATAGGCGCAGTAATTGCGCTAATCCTGTTCCTACAAATCCGCGTGGTGGCATGCGCTCAACACTTCGCGCTAAATGTTGACGACCTGCCGATGGGTCCACAACCATAGCAACTAATCCCGTTCGCCAGAGCGCCGCTAATAAAATATATAGTTCAATACCCATTGGTTCAAAAATTAATACCGCATCGCCCGTTTGTAAGCCACGATGTCTCAGCATATGTGCGGCTTTTGCCGAGGCCGTTGCCAATTCACCAAACGTAATGGAACGATCGTGTTGAATAATTGCAACAGCTGATGGTCGATGTCGTGCTAGTTCCAAAACTAATTCAACAATATTCATGCTAATAATTTTTCATATAATGTGTACCGACGTATTTCATGTGCCCCATCGCCCAAATTACGTGAAGTGTTGCCATGATGCATAAGCGCGTGAATTGCGCGACGAAAACCCAGTGTATATGCACTATGCTGACAACGTTCTAATAATAACTTTCCTAATCCAGCATAAGCTCGCCCTGGGATTACACCCAATGTTTTTACAACAATAGTATCAATCTGTTGCCCGCGCTTTGCTTGTTCAATATCGGGAATAGTAAAAATAAAACCAACTACGTTTTCACCCTGTACGGCCACAAACGATAAGCCTGGCTTTAACAACGGTTTTACTGGCATGTACATTGCTAAGAATTCTTCTTTCGTTATGGGCGCATAGAGCACATTATTTGCAAAAGCTAATTCGGATGCTGGAAACATACTGATTAATTCTTTTTCGAATTTATCTATCTGAATTTCTCGGATAACTACACCGGATTGTTCTAGGCGTTTAGCGACCACATCTAATCGGGGATCGTGCACCGCTAAATTATCCATCAACGCTGACCAATAATTTTCACTGACGACAAATCCTGCTTTTTCCCACCACTGTGGCCAAGTCGCGGGTTGATTACGTTCAAAAATAAACAACGGCTCGTCACCTAACCATGTTAAAAAACGATATGCACGCCACGTATTACCATTCATTGGTCCAACGGCATGTGTACAGCCTACTTTACGCAAGTGCTCACACGCCACCTCCAACGCCTGATGAACTGACAACTCATCACACGCGTCATGCGCATGAAAATGTCCAATAACACCCAGTCGTTTTTCTGGAACCAATGGCACATCGTTCCACCATAATCCTAAATGAATTCGATCCTCCACAATTAATTGCAAATCCATTTTTTGTTTTCGCAAATCATCCCCTGCCGCAATCGCGGCAGCAGGCCAAGCGGTAAAATCGTGCGATTGTTTTACTGTCACAGTAGTCATATTGGTTCTACTCGCATTGATAATGGTTTTTTCATGCGCAATGTTAACCCTGGCATTGGTTTAGGTTCTATTTTCGTGAGTGGCATTAATCGAACATGTCGGATTAATTCGGCTAGAATGAGAGGGCCTTCAATCATCGCTAAATGACCACCAACACAACCATGGGGCCCAGCGCCAAACGGTATGTACGTATAAGGACGTGGTCTTTTTTCAAAACGAGTCGGATTAAATTCTGATGGATTTGGCCAATAATCGGGATTGCGATGAACAACCCACGGCGCTACCACAACAGTGGTGTCTGCAGGAATATGATAGCCGCATAAATTATCGTCTGCGACAACCAATCTATCAATTAACCAAATCGGTGGATATAAACGCATCGCTTCTTGGAATACCGATGTAGCATAAACTAAACGTGGGACATCTGCTGCCGTTGCTTCTCTATCGCCTAATACCGCCTTTGCTTCATCACGCAGGCATTCCTGACATTCCGGGTGTTGGCCCAATAAATAACACGCCCAATTTAATGCGTTTGCCGTTGTTTCATGTCCAGCCAACAACAGGGTAATTAATTCATCATCTGCCTGTAATCCAGATAATCGTGATAAGATTGCAGCAATACGATCTGAATTCGCTTGTGCTTTTAATCGACCTGTGATGTCGCGTAACGTCTTTACTCCCGCTTTAAAAGCACTTCGACCACGATTAGGAATTCTATGTGGCAAATCATTGGGGCTTTGCACACGACGCCAATGATGGTCAAGCACCGCGGTTAATGCTGATTCCAAACGTGGGGCTTCTTTTCCTATTGGTACGCCAAATAATATTTCGGTTATAATGGCTAAAGTTAATCCCATCATATCAGGATTTACAATAATAGGTTTTTGGCTTTTTCGCCATTTATGCGCCATTGATTTAGTAATGCGACTGATGACCGGCACGAATTCTTGGCAACGTTCAGGGGAAAATATCGGCGCAATAGCTTTGCGCCGCTGTTGCCACTTTGGTCCATCGGTCGTCAATAAATTCTCACCAATAATGTCTATAAGCCGAGCGTTGGTTGGTGTGGTACGTATATAATTTTTATGCGATTTTTTTAATACCTGTTCGATGCTTTCCGGAGATGCTATAGAGTGCAGGATTAGGTGCACCATGCGCATTCGCACAATATCGCCATAACGCGCATGTGCATTGAGTAAAAATTGTAACGAATCAGCTTTCACCCAAAATAATTGACCAGTAATCGGTAAACCACGTGGACCAGGAGCGCGATTGGACATAGCCATATACTATATCCTGCGCTAATTATAGTTCGGTACCAGTGCCTATTTACACCCTCTGCATTACTTTTAAGTCCACCTGTAGTCTCAATAAGGATTCACCATGGGCTCTGTTAGCCATATGGAAGACCATCCATTTGAACTATATTATGAGGCCAATAATTTATTTTCCGTTTTATTGATCGGTGTCCGCTTCAGGCACATTAGATGAAGTTGAATTATTATGAGTCGCTCCAATTTCAGCTGGCTCAGAAGACGGCGGCGGACCAATGGGCGCCGGCGTTAATAAAATTGTTCCATCAGGATTTATTATTTTTACGTGCGGCGGATGTTCATTAATATCAATTTCAACACGTTGCCCAGGCTCGTTAACTGTAGTAAAAGTGGCGATTTCTTCCCAGCCTTCTATGCCGCCATAGGCTTGCACGGTTAAGGTAACTTTGCGTCCGGGTCGTACGTGCACATCAATAATATTGGTGCCGTAATTTAATTGGGTGCGCATGAGTCGTCCTTGGCTTGGACCATCCCCACCTAATAAATAAATAGCTGTTGGTGCTGGGCCTGTCCAGTACACGTCGCTATACCAAAAAGGATCATAACGATAGCGATATCCGGGCGGGCAATAGCCTGGGTGTCCATAACCGCCGTGCCAGCCACTATAAAAGCCACGGCTATAAACGACGGTCTCTCGCCCAATCGGACCGCGGTTACGCAAGTCACTTACGAAATGTTTACTAATCGTCACCTCGATTTGCACTGGTACGCCATTCACATCACCAGCGAGTTGATAGCGGTAAGGACCGCCACAACCACCAAGGCCAATTAGCGCTACAAGCGTCAATCCCGCAGTCATGATTGGTTTCAGCATATGTGCACCCTAAAGCCAAGGTGTATACGAACAATTAGGCAAAACGCTGAAGTTACGCAGAGATATTGCAGTTTTTGACCCTTATCGGCAGCCGTCGGCTGTCTTCTCCACCCCTCCAAGTGCGGTACGAAATGTCATGGACGCTGGCCGTAAACAGCCGATAAAACAAACAACCATCTTCATTCACCTCTTCGTAACAAACATGACACCGTCATGGATGGGACACCGTTATGCCAGATGCTGCAGATAATAAACAACTCGAAGCGCTCGCCGACCAAGCCCGTGATGAACGGCGCCTTGGTTTGCTAATTCTTGAAAACAAAACTGGCGCCGCTCTGGCAGCTGGCGTCCCTCATTTTCGTACCTGTGCTGAACTGTGGGAAAAAGCTGGTTGGCCAACGCGCCGAGCTGAAGTTTTAGTCGACCTTGGAAAATTACATGCAAAAGCCGGGCATCATGCCGATGCGGCAAAAGTCTTAGAAGAAGCATTAAAAGGTTTAGAATTAGCAAATGAAGAACGTCTTGCGCTCGATGCGGCAACGCGTGCAGGGCAATGCCATTTAGTATTAAAAAATTATGACGCTGGCATTCGCCATTTAGAGCGCTCATTAAAAATTGCCGACGATTTAAATGACCATGTGCAAATTGGCATTTGCTTACTCGACTTAAGCAATGGACTTGTTGCGCGAAAAGGAAAAGCAGACCCAGCGCGCGCCATTTCGCAATGTGAACGTGCTTTGAAAATATTTGTCAGTTTTCGTAAAGGCCCATTACGCGCACAGACTCATGAATGCATGGCTGCTGCTTATGCAATTTTAGGTGACTTTGAAAAGTCGGCTGAGCAATTTGAGGCCAGTGTTACTATATCGAGTGAATTGGCCCGTTCTTATGACGCTACTGAAACCATCTCGCGTTGGGCAGAAATGGAGCGACGTCGTAAAAATTTCGATAAAGCAATCGAACTCCATAATCGTTGCATTACTACCCATAAACAAACCGGCAATAAAGCATTATTAGCGCAGTCGCTGCGACGCTTAGGGTTAGTGCACGTCAAACGCGAAGCATACCCCGAAGCCACTGCCTGTTATCAAGAAAGTCTAGATCTTTGTGAAGTCATTAAAGACGATGACGGTATTAGCCGCAGTTTATTTTTACTTGGAGCAGCCGAAGCAAATGCACAACATGGTGATATTGCCATGGTTTATTTAGATCGCAGTTTATCAGCTGCTAAGGCCAGCAATAATTTACATCATCAAGAACAAGCTTTATCAGCAATTGCCAGCTTACAACGCCAGCTAGATCAAAATGATAAAGCCCTTGCAACCATGCAACAATGGGTGCAAATCTTGGCGCAATTAGGCGAACGTAGTGATCAATTACGTGTGCTTGGAAATATTGCGGAATTACAACAAGAGATGGGAGCCTATGCCGAGGCCGAGGCCCATCTCGCGCGCTTAGTGCAAGTTTGCTCACATACCGAAGATCAGCCACAACGCTATCGCGCCTTACATGGATTAGGAACGGTCATGGCGCGGCGCGGCGCACACCAAGAAGCATTTAATCATTTTCGCGAAGCATTACCTGGATTTGCGGAACAACCAGCAGTGCGAGCACGTATTTTACATCAAATGGGTATTTCAGCATTAAATTTAGTTGAATCCGATTCCGCGCTGGAATATCTCCAAGAAAGTCTCGCCATTTACACTGAATTAAAGGATGACAAAGCGCGCGCACGTTTATTAGTCGACGTCGGCAATGCACAGGTTGCACTTGGTAACAAAGATGATGCAAAAGATCTTTTTGAAGAAGCCGCTGATATGTGTGAAAATCAAGGCGACCTCCGAGCTACGACCATTATTCGCAAGGCAACCAAAGGGTTATAAATTTACCTAAACGCTCGCATTGCTGAGCTAATTTGGTGTTTACGGCGACATTCCTTGCATGCAAAAATGCGTGCAAGGACATGCCACAGCGAATATCGCACTTG
>JAHEDF010000597.1 GCA_024641365.1 Planctomycetota bacterium
ATTAACGCGTGGTAAATGCGTGACATGATCCAAGACTTTTTCTAATTGAAATATCATAGAGCGAGGATTGGTGGCATCACATAATAATAAATCAATCACCGGCGCGACTTGTAATGACATGAGATAACGCGCTCGATAGGTAATTGCATTATCAGCAATTTCGAGCACGGCTTCTAATGTGCTGTCATCTAAATTTGGCACTAATGTCGCTAAAATTAATTCAGCAGAAAAACTAGCTCGTTCAAGACGACGTCCTAAATCTAAGAAACGCCAGCCTGGTCCACGCGTTGTATTTTCGTTCGTCATCCCCGCCAACGCCGCTAAATCGACAATTAAACGGTCTAAAAATGGCAATGCTTCAATTGCTGTTTGTGGTTTTGGAATAACGTTAAGGTCTTGCTCCAAATGATTAATAATGCGCCACGTGTCATTTGATAGTCGATCTCGTGACGCAAAAGCTGAATAATGAAGACGACGAATTATTGATAGTAAACTTCCTGGAATTTCGTCTGAGAAGATTAATTCTAATAATTGAGCTTCGAGTTTTTCTGGATCTTCATCAGGTTTCGTTAGCACGCCTTGTTGCTTAATTACGCGCAAAACGGTATCGAGACCGGCGTCGTACGCTTGTTCTTGATCACCAACTAAACGTATTAATCCAGCGCGAATTACGCGCACACTATCTTCTGCTCGTGCGCCGTAACGACCAAACCAAAATAAATTATCTGCAACACGACTTGGTAAATCGGCACCGCCACGTTTAAATTCTACTGGGGCACCGCTTGGCCTCAGTAATGTGACCGGAGCAACAGGTCCATCAGCTTCAATCCATACATCTTTACTGCCGCCGCCACGTTGGAAGGACACCGCCCATGGTTGATTGTCGTCAGCAATGCGCACCAAACCACCTGGCATAACATCATAGCCATTTTCCGTGGCGACTGCAAAAACACGCAACACCAATGAACGCATGGCAAAAGAATCTTCTTGCCAAACGGGCGTTGAAGACGGCATTGGGGGAGCCTGTCCCACTAAGGCATGCGGGTTTGTTTTCAGAATATCTAAAAATTGTTCACGCTCTGCTGGCGATAATTCCCCACCGCGTTTTGCTGCCATACGTACAGCACCAAATGCGGGACGAATTATTAGTTCATCAAATCGTGAAAGTAATTCATCGACTTGTGATCCGCCCCAAACCGTTTCTATTGAATTTAATATTAAGTCTTCGCTAAAAACCGCACGACTAACAAGTGGTAACAGGGTCATCAAAGCCGCATTTTCACCAACTGCCGAACCTAACGCATTTGCAATGACGACATTTCCTGCACGTGCCGCCGCTACTAAGCCAGCAATTCCAAGGGTTGAATCGTTGCGCAATTCCAATGGGTCAGCGAAATCATCGTCTAAACGTCGTAAAATAACATCCACCCGGTGGAGTCCACCTAAGGTTTTCAAGAAAACGTGATCATCACGAACCGTTAAATCGCCGCCTTCTACGAGTGTATAACCTAAATAGCGTGCTAAATAGGCGTGCTCAAAATACGTTTCGTTATAAGGACCAGGGCTTAATAAAACAATGCGTGGATTATCACGACGCATGCGTAATTGGCCTGCTAAATGAGCCAATGTTTTACGTAGTGAAATAAAAAAACTTGCTAATCGTTTAATACCACACGAACGATAACTATCAGATAATGCTCGTGATAATACGATGCGATTTTCAAGTGCATAGCCGGCTCCGGCTGGTGCCTGCGTTCGATCCGAAAGTACGCGCCAAGCGCCATCAGGACCGCGCACTAAATCAGCTGCATAAAAATGAAGCCACCGTTTATCAGGCGGAACTATACCATGACATGGACGTAAAAAATTGGGGTGCGCCAAAATCATGGTCGGATCAATTATTCCCGCACGCATCAAGCGACCACCATTATAAATATCGCCAATGGTGTGATCAATTAATCGAGCGCGTTGAGAAACGCCTCGCGCTATGTTGTCCCATTCTGATGCCGACAACATAAATGGCAGCATGTCCATTTGCCACGGGCGATCTAAACCGTGTTCACCTTTGTAGACATTATAAGTGACACCGTTTTCTCGAATAAGCCAACGCGCCTGATCATAACGCTGAGCAAAATGTTGTGGCTGCAATCGCTGTAATGAGACATGCAAACGTTGCCAGTGAGGACGCAGAGCACCGTCAGCAGTTCGTAGTTCATCGAAACTACCATGAACTGGCGGACAAGCTTGGAGATCTAAACGAAGCGACGCATCCATGGGCACTACGACAGCCGTTATTTGCGGTTAATCAATCGGGGAACTCGCTATGGTTCTATACATCAATCACCCTGTCTTTACCCGCCGACCGATAATCTCACGCATACGACCCAATACCCCCCATTTGTTAGCATCTGGTAATTGATGTAGAGCCCTCACTAAGGGCCACGCCCGATAATCACCGTACTTTTTCTCCTCAGTAAAAAAGGTCACATATCACTATAAGAAGCGGTTCGTGAC
>JAHEDF010000598.1 GCA_024641365.1 Planctomycetota bacterium
AGCGTCCTCTGCGGTTAATCTGTTTTCCAATAAACGTATTTTCCAGGAGAAAACGCGATTATTAGCCGAATAGCATTAACGTTGATTATCCTGTTACTTGCCACAATGTCGCGGATCAAGATATGCCTATTTTACGCCCATCCGATATTTTCATGTGTTTTTGTTACATAAACACACTTTCAGCAACATTTACCGACAATGACAGTATGCATAGACAATCCTTGGATTAAGATTATATGTGTATCTATAATTAGTGTCACATTTCCCTTCACGGAGAACCCATGCTGTCATCAATATTTCATAAAATAGGCACTCGTTTATGTGTTGCCTTGTTATTAGCTTTGCCGTGGTCAACTCAGGCAGCAGATAAAATTCGAGTCGCCTGTGTTGGAGATAGTATCACCGTTGGCGTAGGTGCTGGCAAAGGGAATAGCTGGCCGCAACAATTGCAGAAATTATTGGGTGATGCCTATGAAGTGAAAGGGTTTGCTAAAAGTGGCACCACGTTGTCAACAAAAGGTGATAAACCGTATGTGACGCAAGGGCCCTGGAAACAAGCGCAAGATTATAATCCGAACATTGTCATTATTAAATTAGGCACCAATGACACCAAGGGGAAAAATTTTGTTCATGCTGAAACATTTGCTCAGGATTTAACAGCCATGGTTGAAACAGCGCAGGGATTAACTTCGAAGCCAAAAATTTACCTGTGCTTACCATGTTTTGTTCCTGCTCCAGGTAATTTTGGTATCAATGAAGAAAATCTTTTATCAGGTATAATTCCAGCCATTCAAAAAGTGGCTACGGAGAAAAGTTTACCCATTATTGATGTGCATGCTGCTACGAAAGATCAAGCCCAGGTATTTCCCGATCGCGTACACCCGAACGCAGATGGCGCGGCAATCATAGCGAAAACCGTACAGGCAGCGATAACAAAAGAATAATACGTGCAGAGACACTAAGCTATTTTCGTATGGCTGCCAAAGCACGAAGAGCAAGCGCATTTTTGTCGCCACGTTTTGCCGGTAGACGAACGGCGTGACGAATCATCCAGCGCCGCTGATGGGCTAGCTCATCATTGCGACTGTGAACTTCTGCAGCCCACCGTTTACAGAGTGCAAATGCCGTAGCGGGATGATCTTTGGCAATATCACCGAGATGATTAGCGACTGATCGGCGCACGTATAATGACTCGTCGTCTTTGAGTAATTCTAAAATAGACAGGACAGGAGTCGGATCTTTTTGAAAAGACGGAATGCGTATGCCCCACGGCAACCGCGCGCGCGATCCTTCGCTGGTTAATCGCCGAACATGACTGTCCTTATCCGTAGTCCATTGTAACAATGTCGCTATGCAGGCATCTTGCTGCTCAATAAGAAAAGGTCTTATAGCGAATTCACCAGTAAATCGTTTGGTAAGTTCTTTAATTGCGCGCATGCCTGCAGTTAAACGTGATGGTCCGAAAGTCGCAATGTAGCTCGAATGGGGTAAATAAAAAAAAGGGGCTAAACCATTTTTGTCTGTTTTAGTCAAGGGCGGCCCGAGGGCTGCGATGATGATAGGTGCGGCCCTGGCAAAATTCGTCGGTAATTCATGTGCCAATGCTAAAGCGATGTGATTTCCGCGCTCCATCAGCGTCAAAGGCGGCAAACCTTTTTTTGCACGCGCTATAAATTGAGTCGTGTTAAAACTCGGATAAACTGTCGCGAAAGACTCGGCAATTAGCGTTATGACAGGGGGCCCTAAGATATTTTTTAAGGGAACCCCAGCAGTAATTGCTGATGGCGCTTTAAAACGTTGGGCTGGATGTGGGATTTCAGGCATGTTATTTTACTAGTTCGCATGGCGTGCGCGAGCTTATTAATATGTGAATAGAATAAATGGCAATCGCTTTGGGGCTTGAGGTTCTAGGCCCCGCTGAATCATGCAGAAATAGTAAATTTCAATCGGTCGAGCTGGTATTCTCTCACCTGATTGACACGTTGGGTTTGTCCTCGAAAGGTATCTTATGCAAATAAATATTCTCTGTGCTGTGATTTTATTATTTCCTGCAACATATGGTTCATTGAGTTCAGCCGAGTCGGTATTCAGCGGACCGCCAGTCATGCTGCAAGAATCTGGTGCAGGTGAGGGGCCAACGTGGCACGCTGAGTTAGGATTGTTGACCAGCAGCCTTGGAAACATTCACAGACGAGATCGCGCGGGGCAGCAAACCATCTATCGAAAAGATGCCGGGTCGAATGGATTATTATTCGATCGCAGCGGTAATTTGGTAATTTGTGCTTCTAAAGCACGAGCCATGCATTTGTTAAACAAAGATGGGAAGCTCATCGTTTTAACAGAGTCCTATGAGGGGAATAAATATAATAATCCCAATGATGTAACCATTGACAGTAAAAACCGTATTTATTTTACCGATCCACGTTATGGGGATCGCACGAACATGGAAATGTTGGATGAATCAGGCAAGGCAATTGAAGGAGTTTATCGCATAGATACCGAGGGTGGCG
>JAHEDF010000132.1:0-2802 GCA_024641365.1 Planctomycetota bacterium
GGAAGGTTAAGTAGACAGTCGAAAAACAAGATGTGTGTCCCGTATTCGCGTGCTTTGAATCTTCTTGCATTATTTTTTCTGATTAATTTTTTTGTCTAATGACGCATCCCTGTAAGGTGAAAGTAGGGCTGGAAGCTTTTTGTCCCGGTGGGGCAAAATTATTTTTAACTCAGATTTCTAGTCTGCAACCTGAACGGATTAATTACCTATTTTTTAGTATCGCTATTTCCTTCTATTTGGGATTGAACCTTTTCGAATGAAACATTACCTTTATCGGAGTAGTTTATTTTACCATATTTTTTCCATGACGTAGGGTTATCTTTATAATCAAGTAAAATTGTTGCCAAAGAATTCATTGTTCCTCCAGTTACCATGTCGAGTCTCTTGACATAGCGTAATGGAAGCTTGGCGGGCTTATCGTGTTTAAAGACCTCTCCATTAGGAGTAATTATATAGGCTGGATAGCCATCTGGGATAATCTTGGCATCTCGCTTTGATTGAGGCATGAATGTAATGTAGCCATCGATCTCAGGGTCGTGATTTGGATTCGGCGCCCCGTCCATTAGTATGATACCATGAATCATACAAAAATAATCTAAAGAGCTGAAACTCACATCAGAAATCCACCAATATGGACCTCTGGTTTTTGACTTCGAATACAGTTCACACATCTCATCACGAAGACGATTTTCATAGTTTGTATCATGGTAACGGACGAGGTCTCTCATGCTGGGCCACAAATATATGATACTCATTAATGAAGTGAATGTCAGTATTACAACCACCGTGCTAATAACCATGCGCTTCTTGTCCTTACTCATTATAATTAACTCCGGACTTTAATTGGACAGGTATATTGCCTATTATTCAAGAGCACGCATTCAGATGCCCAATTCATATGTGTAGATTATTTATAGATGCTATCTCGGATGTCTGTCCGCCTAATCTGAACCGTAACATAATTGTCCCGTAGGAACAAACGCCTCCAGCTCGGCACTGAAGTGGGCTTAAAACGCGGGCGGTTTTTTGTGCCATGCGGTTTCTATGCGCTCAGACGTTGCTTTGCCGTTTCTAATTTTTTTTGGACTGTTCCTTGCGATTTTCCCCATCGGAGTGGGAGATCTCATTAGTTTACTGGTACAGAACGCGAATGACCAACGCCATGCGCGAAGGATTGAATAGCCTGCAGGACCATGAAATTAAGCGCTAAGAAATCGAACGGCACTTCGTAGATCACGACTATGAAGGAGAAGTAGCCATGAAGGTAGGCATCGGAGCATTCTTTTTTTCGGTTTTGCTTTTGTGGTCCCCGCACGGGCTGGCCGCGGAGGCTGGCGGCTCTCCGCCTGAAGAAGCAGGAGCAGATAGGGAAATCGCGAAGGTCAGGAGTTTCGCGCTCTGGGATTTATGCAATAAGGGATCTCCGGAGACCGTTCCTGCGGCCATCAAGGGATTGGAAGACAAAGATCCATTGGTGCAGCTTACCGCGGTCGAGATTCTGGCGAGGGAGTTCCATCAAGACTCCGTCGAGAAAATCGCCGCCCTTCTCGATCACCCGAACAAAGAAGTGAGCATGCGCGTGTTGCGCGCCCTCACGACCCTCTCAGTAACGGAGTACGCGGACAAGGTTATCCCTTATCTTCGAGATGCTGATGTCTACTCTCGCGCCGCGGCGGCGGCCTACGTGATCCGCTTCGGAAACCGGGAAGACATCGACCACACGCTACCGCTTCTGAAAGATGCGCATGCGGAGGTGCGACGCGAAATTCCAGAGGCGCTCGCGCTGGCCGGAGCGAGGGAACATATCGAGCACTTGGTGCCGCTGTTGTCCGACGGTAGCCCCGATGTCCTTTGTGGTGCGGTACAAGCGTTAGGTGACCTCGGAGCGTCGCATCACCTGCGCACGCTGTTGGCCCTCATGAGCGATTCGGACTCGAATGAATCTGTCCAGATGCGTGTGGCCATCGCCATCGGTCAGCTGCTTCGGGACACAAAGGATCAAGAACTGAAGAAGGAATGCATCAGTACGTTGGAGAAACTCACCAGTGGGAAGGACAGCTGGGCCAGGATGGGAGCTGACATCGGTTTGCTCTATGGCACCGGCACGACGCCATTAACAATGGCCCATGAATCAGACCTGTTTGGTATCCGCGTGGGCGGTCGTTCGGACTTCAGGCAATACGAGATACTCGATGATGCCCGCTTTGACGCCCTATTAAGCCGCTTGGAACCCGGCACCAGAGAGCTGCTCACTCGCCGGATCACATTGTCTTCCTCCATCAAGTCATCTGATGAGCTCTTGCGCTTATTTGCGGAGCACGGCCTGCGGATTATGGGCTCAGCAGTTCTCGTGCAGTCCCTGCGCAAAGGCACCAGGATGACGCTTGGCGAAATTCTGGATAAAGCACTGGGGAAAACAGCCGCGAACTACGCAATCGAAGGCAACGAGATAATTATCAAGCAGGATTCTTGGCAGGCTCATGACTATTGGATGAGTCGGCTCAAGAACAGGTGATGCACGGCGCAGAACCATTGGCTGGCGAGGATACAATTTACTAAAGTACGTCCCCATAAAAACGCGATTTTTTTAACTTTACAATTCCGTTACATATTTCTGCCGCAAGTTGTTTACCTTTATATAAAGAAACCACTTACGCGTTTGAATCTCTTTCTAAGGAATAAAAATAAATATGGATATCAGCCGACTTGTAGTTTTAAGTGTCAGACCGCTTGCTGTGGGCGTCATTGAAATGGGTCACGACAATAAAACACCTTATAATCCAACAATAAAACCAAACGGCC
>JAHEDF010000132.1:2812-9195 GCA_024641365.1 Planctomycetota bacterium
TCACTCCGATGTTAGAATTTATTTCAAAACATACAATTTTTATGCTTAAATCGCTTTTTATTTTAGCGGCCACATGTTTACTCGTTTATGCCATTGGATTCACATCTCATGTTTATGTGGAAGAAAAAATGAAAGATGCATGTATAAACAATTTAAAAGATATTGTGCCAGGATTCTCTTACACCACTAATAAAATAATCCCATTTGTATTGATTACAGATATACAGGCAGATTTGAAGGCGGAAAAAATTTCCACAATAAGAACTTATAATCTTTGTTTTTTTGGTCTGTATTCAAAAAGGATATCTAAATGATTCTAAATAATCACTGTACGTGAGCGGGCTTCGGGCGGTTTTCTTCATCGCCTGATCCTTTATCGTCCGCCCCGTAACTTTTATGTTAGACCCTCAAGGAGATTAATTGTGGCCTTAATTGAATGTCCGGAATGTAGTAAATCCGTTTCAGACACGGCTAATAACTGTCCGTCATGCGGATACCAATTTGCCATGAAAGGTGCCAGAAGCACCGCTATTGGAAAAATACTGTTGATTGTCGCTATCTGCCTCGGTTTATTCGGTTCAATTGTCGGTTTCACCATGGGAAACCCCGCATTTGGGGCAGTGGGCGCAATTGCTGTTATTATCGGGGGCCTTAAACTGGCATTCTTAGATAAATAATATATCACGAATTTTGGTTTTATTTTAATGACGACTAAAATCGCTATGCAATGGGTGGCTTTATTTATTACGGTGGCATGTTCTGGGACAGGCATGTTCTTTGGCCGAGGTGCATGAACTTGCAGAAGCTACTCAAACTAAGGTCGATAATTGGCGCTTATGGTGACTTTGGATCCATAGGAGCCGGTGGATGTTCGTCGGGCGGATCAACCGCCATATCTGTTTTGGATTTCGGTTCTAAAGCAACAGACGGTACCGCTGGCGCTGATAATGTTTTTTCTTTTTTCTTGATTGGCTGTTCTTCATCGTGACCAAATCGTTCGGTTAAATGGATATGTTCAAATTCCATTTGTTGTGAACCACGTGAGAGAATGAGCCCAGGCAATAAGGTGTTGGTTAGCGTGTAAATAATTAAGCCACCGACAATATAAGGAAATTGTTTGACGATATCTGGATAGAGATCACGCAATAAGCCACTTAGTACCAAGGTGAAAACCAGTGTTGGCAACATGGTGACGGCAATGCGGTTTGAGATGAGAAATGATTCTCCAGCTAACGGCAAACGATGGCCGACCACATACAACAAGCGTAACGGCAATGCGAGCCCCAGGAAAATACCACCCCAAATTAATGCTTCGTAACTGAAGAATTTCGCATTCAGATCAACGCCAGCGTGAAAGAAATAGAAAGGAATAAAAAAGGAGGCAAATAATTCGATAGAGTGTAAAACCTCTTTTGATTCCAAGCTCGGTACCACTTTACGCATACGCATGGCAACTACACCAGTGATAAATGCGCCTAAGAGGTAATAAGCACCGAGGGTTTTCGTCGCCCATGACGCCAATATAGCTAATATTAACACAAAAGCGAATTCGCTGTTAGGCGCATATTTAGCAATAAACCGTGCGTAAAACCACAGCGCGATGGGAAGCGCAATTACTAAACCGACGACAGCGGCTGATGCTATGCCGAGTGTTTTTAAATCACCTGATTGCACGCAGAAAAACAAAACAATCAGCGCCAATAATTCGCTGGCGATAGCGTTTATTTTAACCTGAAAAGCTTCTTGTGAACTTAATCCAAATGAGCGCAAACTCGATAAAATAAAACCGGTCGACGGCGTTAATAGCGCCAATGCGATTATAAGTGCTGGTTGTACTGGAATGGCAAAATACGACACAATTGCCCATGCAACTCCGCTGAGCGCCGCCATACAAATAAGCATATGAACGATAAGCACTTTTTTATGTTGCTTTAGTTCACGAAAATCGACTTCCATTCCTGCAAATAAGAACAGCGACACGATGCCAAATAAGGCTAGCAGATCGATGGTGTTATCGTGATGAAAGAAACCCAGCACCATACCACTGACAACACCGAGTCCTAAGGTGGTAATCGCGGATGGAATACGAAAGCGGGTAAATAATTGTGGTAAAATAAATAATAACAAAATGAGAACGACATACCAATATTCATCGGGCTTATAGACAGATGGATCTATGCCTGTCCAACGCTGAAATAAAGTGTCATGCGTTGATGTCGACGCATTTTCATGCGCGGTGCGAATTGCATCTAAGGTATTTTGAAAAAAATCGAAAATGGGACTAGTTGTTTGTCCGCCGTCTGCTGGAGGTATGACTGGTTCAATTCCTGGAGTTGGTGCAACCGCCGCTGGGTCGGTGACCACCCCTGGAGTTGGAGCATCCTGTGCGACAGGCGGTGTCGTAACCGGAGGAACAGTCGTTTCAGCAGGTTCAACCATAGAACCCTATTGTGGTCCTATGTTATAGATATCCAGAGGGTGCCGCTCAGTCGTTTAGCGCCAATAACAGGTTATTCTGGCCGTTTTAGGTGTAGATTGTGTGCAGACTGACCACTTTGCTTCCAGCTGAGGGGAACTGCATGCGCTTAAAAAAGTAGCACTGCTTTCACTAACTAAAGTCGAATCAAGATAAGGAATAAAATAATTACGAGAGAATTCCTTTCACAACTTCCCCATGCACATCAGTCAAACGGAAATTGCGTCCTTGGAAACGGTAGGTCAATCGCGTGTGATCAATACCCATTAAATGCATGATGGTCGCATTTAAATCATGGACATGCACTTTTTGATCTGGCGTGACGATATTATAACTAAAATCATCGGTCTCGCCGTACGAGGTACCAGGTTTTATACCGCCACCCGCTAACCACAGTGAGAAACAACGCGGATGATGATCGCGTCCATAATTATCTGCGGTTAGCGCACCTTGCGAATAAACCGTACGGCCAAATTCGCCGCCCCAAATAATAAGCGTATCGTCCAACATACCACGTTGTTTTAAATCCATAACTAATGCAGCGGTGGCTTGATCCGTATCACTGCATTGGCCTTTCATCGCTTTGGGTAAACCACCATGATGGTCCCATCCGCGATGATATAATTGAATGAAGCGGACATCGCGTTCCGCTAAACGACGAGCAAGTAAACAATTTGCTGCGTAGGTGCCTGGCTTTTTAACATCAGGACCATACGAATCGAGAATATGTTTCGGCTCCTTACTAAAATCGGTTAATTCAGGCACCGATGCCTGCATGCGGTACGACATTTCATACTGAGCAATGCGTGTTTGAATTTCCGGATCATGACATTGCTCAGATTTGATCATATTGAGCTGCGCTAAGTCATCTAACATATCGCGGCGCATAGTACGCGTAATACCAGGGCTATCTTTTAAGAATAATACTGGATCACCAGTATTACGGAATTTTACCCCCTGGAATCGCGTGGGTAAAAATCCACTGCCCCATAAGCGATCATACAGTGGTTGATCATTTGGTCGCCCCGTTCCATTGGAGGTTAAGACAATAAACCCTGGTAAATCCTGATTAACACTGCCAAGACCATAAACGGCCCACGTTCCTAAACTGGGACGACCTGCTAATTCGGCGCCCGTTTGCATAAAGGTAATGGCCGGATCGTGATTAATAGCTTCCGTATACATGGTTTTTATCACACAAATATCATCAGCAATTTTACTGGTATGTGGCAAAAGATCACTCATCCAAGTGCCGCTCTTACCATATTGCGCAAATTTAAATAATGAATTGACCATGGGAAAATTTTTCTGCCCTGAGGTCATGCCTGTAAGACGTTGACCTTGGCGCACCGAATCTGGTAAATCTTGCCCACGTACTTTTTCTATGGCGGGTTTGTAATCAAAAGTCTCAAATTGCGACGGAGCACCGGATTGAAATAAATAAATAACACGTTTTACGCGTGGCTTGTAATGCGGTAAGCCTTTTAATGCATTATGCACGCCGTGAGGAGTACCATTTAATTTGTCATCATTACTGAGTAGGGTATTGGGAAATAAAGCCTGCATGGCCAGCGCACCAAATCCACCAGCAGCACCACTTAATAATGCCCGGCGATTAAAAGCGGTTTGACGTTGGGATAATTCGTTAAATTGATTCATGATTATTCCTTCGTCAACGTTTCATCGAGATTTAAAATGGTGCTCGCAGTAATAGCGTAGGCCGCTAGTTCGGCAGGATCTAATTGTCCATTTGCTTTCGTATCACCTTGAGCAAGTAATTTTTTTGCCGCATCAGTATCAGTTTTGTAATGGGTAATACGTTTTTCTAATCCATTAACGAGAATAGTTAATTCATCTTTAGTTGGAGTGCGAGCAATAGCACGACGAAAACCATAGGTGATGCGTTCACTCGGTGCTTTCCCTCCGTCTATCATCATACGTTCAGCAAAGATGCGTGCGGCTTCGACGTACGTAACATCGTTTAATAAGGCGAGCGCTTGCAGTGGTGTGTTGGTGCGTGAGCGTCGCACCACGCAATATTCACGACTCGCCATATCAAATATCGTCATGGTTGGTGGGGGAGTGGTACGCTTCCAAATAGTGTAAAGGCTACGACGATTACGGTTTTGATCGCTATCATGTTTATAATTATGCAAATTACCATAATTACTCATTTCATCCCAAATACCATCTGGTTGATAGGGTTTAACTGATGGACCGCCAATTTCTTCGTGCAGTAAACCGGCGATAAATAATGCTTGGTCACGTAAAGTTTCAGCTTGTAAACGGAAACGCGGCCCGTGTGACAACAAGCGATTTTCTGGATCGCTTACATTACTGGCCGGAGAGGAAACAGATGATTGGCGATAAGTGGCACTGAGCGCAATCATGCGTTGAAATGCTTTCATGTCCCAACCCATGCGCACAAATTCAGTAGCTAAATAATCAAGCAAAGCCGGATGACTTGGTGGTTCAGCTTGTGATCCTAAATTTTCTGTCGTCTTCACTAATCCTACGCCAAAAAAACGTTCCCACATACGGTTAACTGCCACGCGAGCCGTAAGCGGATTTTGCGGATCGACTATCCATTGCGCTAAGCCGAGGCGGTTACGTGGAGCGTCTTTTGGCATAGGGAAAAATGCAGCGGGTGTACCGGACTCAACGGCTTCTCCTGGGTGATCATACATTCCGCGTTTTAAAATATGAGTGGTTCGTGGCTTATCCATTTCGTGCATAACCATCACGGTTTGAATATCATCATAGTAGGATTTATAAGTCGCTTTAGCAGCAATTAATTTTTCATCTGCGTCACTTAAGGCCGGATCAAACATGCGCCGTAAATAAGTGCGATAGGTGGTTTTTTGTTCATCAGTGCGCTTCTTTTCCGATAATTGTGAAATAGCATAAATAGGTTGTTGGGCGATGCGGTTAATGGCGGCATCATCAATCGACTTTTTATAAAAACGGATGTCCGCGAGAGAAAAGCGGGTTTTATTTTTTGGTATTTTAGAGCCAATGTTAATGGGAGCTTCTGCGGCAATGGTATCACTTAAGCTGTCGAGATCAGTTTTGGTCGGTATTTGTTCACGATTTATTACCATACTTATCCCAGCGGCTTTACCGCTTCCATCACTACTGACGGCTATATGGACCCACTCTTTATTTGGTAGCGCATTTTTACTAGTAATACGTAATTCACTTTTTTCTTTTTTGCCTGTGAGTCGTAATTGCAATTTTCCATCTTCAAGTGACAGCGCATAGCCTTGTGGGTTCTTCCCTCCGGTTTGCCGAGAAATCAAAGTCATGGTACCGCCGCCATCGCGTTCGACCCAAGCTGTGATGGTAAATGGTTTATTATAGTCAACGACATGACTATCAGTTGGCGCGTTAACGGTTATGTATGCTTTATTGGTGAAATTAGCAGCACCTGTCAGAAGCATACCTTTGGAGTTAAAAGCTGCTTTACCATCTTTCCAACTACCATCTGGCCATCCACCTAGTGCGTCTTTGGTATTAATATCGAGAATAAATTGAGCGACTAACCCGTCTTTATAATCGTCTCCTAATTGTTTAGGAACGTTTTTATCAAGTTCTTTTTCTTTCGCTAAATAGGTTTTTTCTTTAGATTTTACTAATTGTTCAGTATCGTCGACGACTTTCTTAAATTCGGCAAGTTTGGATTCTTGTGCTGGCGTCGGTGCTTTTATTTGCGGGTCTTTGTTATTTGCATCCGATCCTCCCTTCATGACTTCATCAATTGTGTTAAAAAAGGAAAATAATTGATAGAACTCTTTTTGCGAGATGGGATCATATTTATGATCGTGACAACGCGAACAATTGAGCGTTAGTCCTAACCAGACCGTGCCAGTGGTTTCGACACGATCCATGACATTTTCAATGCGCCACT
>JAHEDF010000133.1 GCA_024641365.1 Planctomycetota bacterium
CTGCTGCCTTTCCCGATATACCATCAACGAGCGTATTTGATCCCAATGCCACCCCAGAGCGACCTCCAGGCATGGAAACCGTCATTTTTGAAATGTTCTTTTTACCATTTTTGAAAACTAATTCGGCGCCATGAAATAATGCCATCTTGTCTTCAGGAATCCAAATTTTGGCTTCATCCAAATTAACTGGCTTCTTAAATGTAAATTTTATCCACGGATTTTTCTCTTCGTTTGATTGAAAGAGCGTCTCTTTATCTCCATCTGCAATTAATTTAGCAGCGGCATCCTCATTGTCGCCCGCAGAAGACCGTGATATAATCGACTCTTTTACTATATTATTACCATCTACATAAAATTCGATCTCAGCCACTTGCAACGTGCGCTTTTCCCCTGGGAGCTGAATAGTCAAGGAATCAATAGCATCTTTTTTGGCTTTTGGATTTTGGATGACCAATTCATTATCCTTTAACGTTATCTTCCCACCATCTGTTCCGTGCGACAACATATCTTCGGCCAAACCAACTGAATTCATGACCTTGCCGTCAATAATTTCATCAAATGTAAATTCAGCTAATTTCCCTTTTGTTTCTACTTTTCCAGACCAAGTGTTTTTCCAGTTTGCAAACGATAACTCTTCCTTGCGTAAAACCTCAAAATAATGCTGATGCGCATGGTGAACGGCTTGATTATATTTTGCTAATGTAGCCCTTTGCTCATCATTCATGATAGTCAAAGTGGGGCTTGGTACTGATGTTTCAAAAAATGCCAAAAGACCCGCCTCATCAATATTGTTAAATAAGGCAAAGGTGCGATAATAATCTTTCATGCTTATCGGATCATATTTGTGATCATGGCAACGACAGCATTCGAGCGTTAACCCCATAAAAGCTGTCGCGGTTGTTTGTGCACGATCAGCAACGTATTCAGTGCGATATTCTTCAGGAATAGAACCACCTTCGACCTCCATCCCATGAAGGCGATTAAAGGTAGTTGCTAATATCATGTCATCCGTTGCATGTGGTAGCAAATCACCCGCTAATTGCTGAATTATAAATTGATCATATGGTAAATTACGTTTGAATGCCTGTAAAACCCAGTCACGCCATAATGAAACATTCCGATTAAAGTCTCTTTGATAGCCATATGTATCTGAATAACGGGCAACATCCATCCAATCTAGCGTTAACCGCTCTGCAAACCCATCTGATTTTAATAATTTATCGACTGTATTTTCGTAGGCTTTTCCACTTTTGTCAGCCTTATATTCGGCAATTTGTTCCGGCGTCGGTACAAGACCGGTCAGTGTTAAATATAATCGTCGCAATAAGATTTCGGTATCTGCCTCTTTCGCTGGCTCCAACCCTTCTTTCTTTAAGCGTCTTTGAACAAAATGATCTATCTCATTGCGTGCGCCTGGGAAAACAGCAGGTGGTACTTTGACAGTTTTTGGTAAAGGTTCTAATGACCATAATTGCTGATATTCAGCTCCTTGTTCAATCCAGGCACGTATAACTGCCGTTTCTTTTTCTGTTATTTTCATATGCCGTTCAGGAGGCGGCATGACATCGTCTTCGTCTGTCGTGGTAATTCGCTGCCAGAGTAAACTTTTATCTGGGTTTCCAGGAACTATTGCGGCACCACGTCCTTTACGATCTGAGGTAGCCAATTCAAAAGAATGGAGTTGTAGTTTCCCTTTTATATCTTTTGCATCTTGGCCGTGACAAAAATAACACTTATCGGATAAAATTGGCCTGATGTCGGAGTTAAAACTTACTTTTTCTTTATCCGCGGCAATCACATGCAGATTAATGGCCGTCAATAAGAACGACATGTATATAATATATTTAAGCATCATTCGCGACGATCTCTGCATGAATCCTACCTACATACGGTCAACTGACTGTTTAGATTATAGCCTGCCTGTTTTACTAACTATTTTTAATCAATAATATCGGTTATCACTTTTCGTTTTTCTACACCTGTAATGCGCAAATCTAATCCTTGATGTTTGACAGATAATTTTTCGTGATCGATTCCCAATAAATGGAGTACGGTCGCGTTAAAATCGCTAATATGAACAGGGTTTTCAATAACATTATAACTGTATTCATCCGTCTTCCCGTATTCTAAACCTGGCTTTACGCCACCGCCAGCCATCCAATACGTAAAGCAGCGTCCATGATGGTCACGCCCATGATTGTCTTTGGTGAGCGCACCTTGTGAATAGATCGTGCGACCAAATTCACCGCCCCATATGACTAAAGTATCTTTTAATAAACCACGTGATTCTAAATCTTTGAGCAAACCCATGGATGGCTGATCGATTAGTTTCGATTGTCCGGGCATGCTTTTGGGAAGATTGTTGTGATGATCCCAATGCCGGTGAAATAGTTGAATAAAACGCACGCCTTTTTCCGATAATTTTCGAGCCTTAATACAATTATTAGCAAAAGTACCTGGCTTGAGTACGTCTTCGCCATACAAGTCGAGCGTGGCTTTTGATTCTTTACTGAGATCAAGCGTATCGGGCACTTCCGTCTGCATGCGGTAAGCCATTTCGTATTGTGATATACGTGCTTCTATTTCAGGGTCACCGACAAGTTCATGATGCTTTCCGTTAATAGTTTGTAATGCATCCAGTAAATTACGTCGCGACTCGCGGCTAATTCCTGGAGGATTATCTAAATAGAGAACCGCTTCTTCTCCGCTGCGTAATTTAACGCCTTGGTGTTTTGAAGGCAGCATGCCGCTACCCCATAAACGAGAATACAGCGCTTGGCCATTACCGATCCCACGTGAAATCATGGTGACATAGGATGGTAAGTTTTGGTTTTCACTACCGATACCATAACTTAACCACGCTCCCAAACTCGGGTGTCCAACTATTTGACTGCCGGTATTAATATAGGTGATTGCGGGATCGTGATTAACCGCTTCGGTATTCATGGTTTTGATAAAGGTTAATTTATCGACCATTTTTGCCGTATGCGGTAAATATTCACTGACCCAACGTTGCGTTTCGCCATGTTGCTTAAATTCGTGCATCGGTGCTACACAGGGAAATGATTTTTGACCACTGCTCATACCGGTTAATCGCTGTCCGTTTCTAATAGAATCAGGTAATTCGGTGCCGTGCAGTTTGCGCATTTCTGGATGAAAATCGTAGGTATCAATATGTGATGGCCCACCAGCCATGAATAAATAAATTACGCGTTTAGCGCGCACTTTATCTAGCAAGAAGTCGTGCCGCATGCCACCAGTGCCACCAAACAAATTGTGGGTTAATCCGGTTAAGGCGATTGCGCCAAGTCCGAAACCAGTTTTAAGAACATCTCTGCGTTGTAGGTAGGTCATAGGTATTACTCTTTATTTAAGGTTTCATCCATGTTCAGAATTAGTTGCGCAACCACGGTCCATGCTGCCAACTCTGATGGGTCCAACGATGCTGTTGCTGGCGTGTTGCCTATTGCCAATAGTTCTTTGCTCTTTTCGGAATTCATTTTGAAATCTGCAAAACTCTTATCATAGAGTTTGGCTACGAGATTGATTATCGCGTCTTCTGGTGTCCGGGCGATAGCGTGCGTAAATGCAAATTTAATTTTATCCGTATTAGATGTGCCCCCTTCTTGCATTATGCGTTCAGCAAAGAATCTGGCCGCTTCAACAAAAATTGGGTCATTGAGCGTGACCAATGCTTGTAAAGGCGTATTGGTCCGTGAGCGCTCAATAATACATTTTTCGCGACTTGGCGCATCAAATGTTGTCATATTAGGAATTGGAGCGGAACGTTTGTAATAGGTATACATACTCTTGCGGTAATTCTTATCGCCCTCGTCTTGTACAAATTTTGCATTTGTTAAGGCGACCTCTGCCCATAATCCAGGTGGTTGGTATGGTTTAACTGATGGCCCACCAATTTGCGGGTTAAGCAAACCGCTGACAAATAAAGCGGTATCACGAATATGTTCGCCAGTCAGGCGGAAGCGTGGTCCGCGCGCATACAATTTGTTGTCTTTATCACTTTCTAATAGCTCTTTATTTACATTAGAATTCTGACGATAAGTCGAGGACATAACCAATTGTTTAATCATGCGTTTTACATCCCAACCGCTTTCTCGGAAATCAACGGCTAACCAATCCAGTAAATCCGGGTGCGTTGGCCACGAACCCTGATTGCCGAAATCAGCGACAGTATCAACAAGTCCATGGCCAAATAACATCATCCAATAGCGATTGACGGTCACTCGTGCCGTTAATGGATTATCTTCATCCATGATCCATTGGGCTAAACCTAAACGATTTTTTGGGTATTCGCCTTTCATCGGCGGCAGCACTTTCGGCGTCGATGGTAAAATGACTTTATCTTTCTGTGGTTGATCATAGGCGCCACGTGTAAGAATATAGGTGTCTCGATTTGTGTCTTCCATAACCATTACATTTAGACCCACTTCTTTTTTAATGTTATTTTGTAACGATGCCACTTTATTAGTGAAACTCTGATAGTCTTTGTCATTTGTATTTAGATAAGTGAATAACATTTTATTTATATAATCTTTATCTTTAATATACTCATCTGCATAGATGAAATCTTCTACCTGCAGATTTAAACACGCTTTAATCTGGTCAGGCGTCAAAACTGCGCTGTATATTTGCAGCAGAGATAAAAAGCTTTTAAGCGCACTTTTTCCGCGCGTCCCTATTACGAAAGGACTCTTGTTTGCGATACTGCCATTTAACGTATCTGTAACAACGTTTGTTTTAAGCTCTTCACCGTTGGCGAAAATACGAACACCAGCTCCCTTTTTATTGCCATCATAAGTAACAGTTAATAGCTGCCATTTTTTGTGGTTTGGCAATTTATCCGACTCAACTACTAGGGCGTCTTTCTTATCAGTTTTGGCTAAAGATATAATTACTTTATGATCCTTAGAGATGCTCAAATCAAAACCATTCTTGCCTTTGTCATCCCAGCGACTGAGTACTACCTGGGTATTTTTTTGTGGCTGATAATTAATCCACGTCGAAATAGTAAAAGGCTTATCGCTTTCGATCCAACTGGCTTTCTTGCCAAAATTTGCTGCTTGCCCTTTGAAATCTATCCCTTTGGTTTTCGCTACCATTTTTTTACTTTTCTCGTCTTTATGCTCATCTATTCCATTTACTTCTGCAAAGCTGCCGACATTTGATAACACCACCTGTGCATCACTTATGACATCATCTAGGGCATATTTGTTATGGAGTGGGAAAAAATGTTTCAGATCTTTACGAATTACGACATCTTTGGCGGCCGATTTTTTTTGTTCTGCTGTTTCCTTTTCTAACCATTTGTGAAAAGTGGGCAGTGCCGATTTCTGTCGTTCGTCGAGTTGTTTCTCAGCACTAGCCAACTCATCTTTTAAGTGCTTAATGACTTCTTTTTGTACTTTATTTTCGACTGCACCAATTACTGGCTTTTCGTTGCCATTTCTTGTCTGCCGACCGGGATCAGCTGCAACATTAAAAAATGCATACATTTCATAAAATTCTTCTTGGGTAATTGGATCATATTTGTGGTCATGACATTGACCGCATTCAATCGTGAGACCAAGCCAAATTTTAGACACCGTGGTTAAGCGGTCGACCGTATATTCAACACGATATTCTTCAAAAAATGCGCCGCCTTCGTCTGTCGTGCCATTATTTCGTAAAAAGGCAGTGGCAACATGTTGCTCATAGGTCCTATCTTTAATGTGGTCACCAGCAATTTGCTCAATGGTAAACTCATCAAATGGTTTATTATTATTATACGCTTCAATGACCCAATCACGCCATGGCCACATATAACGCGGGCCATCAGCATGGAATACCGATGAATCGCCATAACGCGACATATCCAACCATGGCAACGCCATGCGTTCGCCATATGATTTATTAGCCAATAAACGATCGACTAATTTTTCATACGCATTTGGCGATTTATCATTTATAAATGCGTCAACTTCTGCTGGTGTTGGTGGCAGACCGTTGAGATCGTAACTTAGGCGACGAATCAATTTGTATCGCGGCGCTTCCGGTGATGGTTTAAGGCCTACTTTATCCAATTTTTCTAAAATAAAATTATCCACAGGATTGGTAATCCAGGTGGTATTGCTTGCTTGTGGAACTTTGGGCTTAATGGGTTTTTCAAATGCCCAATGCTTTGCCCATTTTGCACCTTCTTGAATCCATTGTTTAATCGTTTCTTTTTCCTCACTCGTCAGCGCTAATTTATGAGAATCAGGTGGCGGCATAACATCATTTTTGTCATTTGTTGTTATACGCAGATAAAGATGACTTTGCTCAGGCTTGCCGGGAACAAGTGCGGCCCGATTTTTTCGCACCCGAAATGCGCCGTCGGCACCTTCAGCCACGTCTAAACGCAAGTGCCCTTCACGGTTTTCTTCGTCTGGTCCATGACAGTGGAAGCAGCGATCTGAAAGAATCGGTTTGATATCACGATTAAAATTTATTTCTTGAGCCGATGCCATAGTAGTCATACTTATGACAGACAACACAACTACAGAAAGTGGTGCGGAGCTGAAGAATGTAGCTAATTTGGCGCGGCAAAAGGTCATTTTAAGTCATTCTTTCACTATAGAGCTGATATAACTACGAGTTTGTACGCAGTGGTAAGACTAACGTTTAGTGCCATAAGTTAAGCTCCAAGTAGCAAACAATTGATTGCCAAATAACACAATATTTGAAATGTGATTTCAGTTAAGGGTGCTGGTTAATTTTGAAATAGAACCAAATTTTATAACCGATTACAAGCAAAACCCATTGAGGAAACATCTTCCAAAACCGGATCTTTTATAGGTAAATTGCTAGAAATACGTAATTTTTGCTAGTCGAACCCAGGATTGCAAATGGCGCTGGGGATCATCATGGTAGCCGTCGATTAACAAGGAGCTACGCATGAAATCGTATATGGTCTTATTATTAGCCGCTCTCGCCAGTTTCGTAACTGCGGCGGATAAGCGGATGAATGTGGTGGTTTTTCTCGTCGATGATTTGGGCTACATGGATATTGGCGCTAATAATCACAAAACCTTTTATGAGACACCGCATATAGATAATTTTGCAAAATCAGGCATGCGCTTTACTAATGGCTATGCTGCCAATCCGGTGTGTTCACCAACTCGCTATAGCATGATGACGGGCAAATATCCAACGCGTGTCATGGCGACCAACTTTTTCTCCGGGAAGCGCAGCGGTAAATTTAATCCAGCGCCATTAGCTGATGCCATGCCCCTTTCTGAAATAACCATTGCCCAAGCGCTTAAAAAAAATGGCTACAAAACGTTTTTTGCTGGCAAATGGCATCTCGGACCTTCTGAAGAATTTTACCCAGATCATCGTGGTTTTGATATCAACATTGGCGGACATACCGCCGGTGGACCCTATAGCGGAAAAAAATATTTTAGCCCCTATGATAATCCGAAAATGGAAAATGGACCTGAAAATGAACACTTACCGCAACGTTTAGCCAATGAGGCGGCTAAATTCATTGAGACCAACAAAGACCAACCTTTTTTTACTTATGTATCATTTTATTCCGTCCACACACCGCTTATCGGACGTCCTGATTTAGTCGAAAAATATAAAGCAAAAGCGACCGCTATTAACGGCGACGAATTTGGACAAGTTGCTGGTGATGGCCATAAAGTGCGCATTCTGCAAAATCATGCTGTCTACGCTGCAATGGTTGAAGCAATGGATTTGGCCGTTGGCACAGTTTTGAGTAAGCTCAAGGAATTAAACTTGGAAGATAACACGCTTGTTATTTTCACCTCAGATAATGGCGGTCTCTCGACGACCGAAGGAACGCCAACAAGTAATTTACCACTCAAAGGTGGTAAGGGCTGGATTTATGAAGGCGGCATTCGTGAACCATGGATTATACGAGCTCCTGGACTCACCAAACCAGGCGCTGTTAGTGACGAAGCTATTTGTTCAATCGATACCTATCCTACCATTTTGAGTATTACTGGCGCACAAAAAGAAACCGAGCAAATAATTGATGGCATCGATATCAGTACTGCATTACGTGGTGAAAAATTACAACGCGAAGCACTGTATTGGCACTATCCGCATTACTCGAATCAAGCTGGTCCCCCAGGTGGTGCCATTCGTATAGGCGATCTAAAATTAGTTGAAAAATACGAAGACGGTTCGGTTGAGTTATATAATTTAAAAGACGATATTGGCGAATTAAAAGATTTAGCTTCAACTATGCCTGACAAAGTCAAAGATATGCGTGCCAAATTACATGCGTGGTACAAAACCGTCGACGCAAAATTCTTACAAAAAAAGGGCAACGGACCTGAGCCGTGGCAGCCTGAATAATTTACTGTGTCGGCAGATTGCACGACTCATGTCTAATGAATCGTGCAGTCAATTTAATGAGACCACACTATTATATTAAGGTGCTTCACAACACCTCGTTTAGGTTCCCGGTGCTATCTGCGAATTTATGAGTATTGATGCCCAAACGTTGTAAAATAGTGACGTATGCATTTGCGAGCGGGATTTTATCGTCAAGTTTTTGATGTTGACCGTGTTTCATGCCCAAGGCTTTTCCGCCAGCGAGGACCAACGGATAATCTATATTTTGATGCGTTCGACGATTACTCGAACCATACAAGACGATGGTGTTATCAAGAACCGTCCCACTGCCCTCTTTCATGGATTCGAGTTTTTTAATAAAATTAGCAAATACACCAGTTAGAAATTGATCGAATTTCCCTAGTTCTTCCATGCCATTACCTTTATTAACGCCATGTGCTAATCCATGCCAGTCCTTGAGTCCAATTGCAGTTGGAAATTGGCTCGCACGGCTTCCTTGCATGGGCCCGATCATATAGGTCGCTGCGCGGACCGAATCAGTTTGTAAGGCGTACGCCATTAAATCATACATGACAGTGAGATAATCTACCGCATCCCCAGGATCGATCTCGAGTTTGAAATTGCTTTTATCGATTTGTGGTTTTGGAATTTTCATCCATTCTTGGGCGCGAATGACGCGTTTCCCTGTCGCATCAACGGACTCTAAATACTGATCAAATATGCGCTGGTCATCGACTCCCAATTGACCGCGAAGAGATTTACTGTGGGACATTACGCGATCGAGTAATTGTTTCGATAACTGTAGCTGTTGGGCTTGATTGGATTTTTGTT
>JAHEDF010000599.1 GCA_024641365.1 Planctomycetota bacterium
ATAGCTGGACCCGGTATAACTGGGAGACGTCAATGCGATCGCGTTGTCAGTCTCCTCGACCTTTATCCAACTCTTTTAGAATTATGTAAATTACCGACTAACGCTAAAAATGAAGGGCACAGTTTGGTGCCTTTATTAAAAGAGCCGACACAGCCTTGGGACTATCCAGCAATTATTGGTTGGAAAAAGAATAGCTTCGCCGTGCAGAACGAACAATACCGTTATATTCGTTACAGTGATGCCAGCGAAGAATTATATGATCATAAAAATGATCCGCATGAATGGACCAATATAGCTGCGCAAACAGACATGACCTCTATTAAGGAACAATTGGGTGCACACATTCCTGCCACAGCTCAAACGCCCAAGAAGAAATAAATGCTGTTTCGCTAAGGTGCACCTTACCAATTAATGGGCATCCTCTGATTCCTAAGGCGAGGCGGTTAATGCAACCGCATACAAATCAGCAATGGTTTTTACAAATGCGCGATGTCGTTCAGGAACGGCATTGTGCCAATCTTGTAAATAACGACTAAATGATCGTTGTTGTTTATCCTTTTTAACATTTATCCAGCGAATGGCCTCCCAATGTGAAGGCGTTTGTTCAAAATAGCGCAGTAAAATAATAGCCATGGCGCCATTTAATTCGCGTTGTACAGGTGATTCAGTGAGTATCTTTTGATGATTTTGATAAAAGGCAGGCAAACCTACTTTGTAGATCTCCTCTATAGTGGTTCGCTCGTTAAATATGTTATCCGTGTAATTTCTAAGCGCATCACGATATGAAGCCCAATTTTTATAGGGCGGGTTATCTTTCCATCGCTTCGCCATTTCACGCAAGACAAATAATGAAGCCGTTTCGCACAGTGTTTCTTCAAACCACTGATTACTTTGATCCCCCTCCTTAAAACCGCATAAAATATGGCAAAATTCGTGCGCGTATTGATAAGCATACTGAGACCACAATAGGCCTTTTGTATTTAATCGCATCACAATTTCCCCGGCTTGGGTACGCTTGTATTCTACGATAGGACCACCGCGTCTGATGATGATGGGTTCAATTTTATAGTCTGGGAAATTGGGATAGAGCGTAGCCTCGGCAGATTGAATAAGTGCTCGAATATCGGCTTCGTCAGCGCCAAATTCGTCAGCCAATATTTTATATGATGGCGTTATTTGTGCTGGCCCTTCGCCTGCGTCAACGACTTCAAATGCAAAGCACATTAATAAGATAAAAAGGCTCTGCTTTATTATATTGCACACAGTCAAGCATGAGCCTGCGCATGTTTTCATGGTTACGTTACCTCAATAGAAACAATCGGTTCCATGAGATAGTAACAGTAATGAGCTCAGCGCAAAACAACAAACGCGGAAAGTTTAAGCTCCATTATCATGCCAATACCAAAGAATACTTATTTTAACGACCGTAAATAAGCAACCAGATCCAAAAGATCCTGCGGACTTAATGTGCCATCTAACCCCGTCGGCATCAGACTATTCGTCATCATCGTGGTCGTTTTAATTGTGTCTGCTGGTAATAATCGCGTCTGGCCTGAAATTTCGGTGATCGTAATCCCCTCTTCAGCACGTGCTTTAATTAATCCTAAAGCTGTACTGCCATCGTTGAGGGCGAATGAAAATAAATCGTAATCGCGCGCAATGTTATTATTGGGGAATAAAATGCTCTCAATGAGTTCGCGCTCCGTGCGAATGCCGCCAATTTTTGACAGATTGGGTCCAATTTCTCTACCTTTGTCGCCAATTTTATGACACGAAATACAGATGCCACGGCCTGATTCATAGACTTGTTTTCCGGCTGCTGGATTACCGTCCTTTTGTGCTGCGCTCGCTAATGCGTCCATGCGTTCTTGTTTAGCGCTATTTGCTTCTAATGCCTTCTTAAATGCTGGTTCTAAAATTTCATACACATCGCGCTTGGTAAAACTAAACGCTTTCCGTATTAAATCAGGACGGAAGGTGCCTAACATTGGTGATTTCGCATATGCTTGCGCAATTTTTTTTGCTAAATCATATTTAATACCACGATTTATTTCTGGCAGTGCCAGCGCCACCAACAATTCACTTTGTTCTAACGGGCCCACGCTTGGTAATTTACCGAGAAACACATCCCATTGTTGTTCGGTTAAAGCTGAATTGGCTAAGCGTTGCGCTGCTTCTAGTCGTAAACCACCATCAGTTGGATGGCTTAATAATTCCATTAATAAGGTAAATGCTGGGTCACTGACGTTTTTACCGCTACTCGATAATGCTAATAATGCTTTTAAGCGTAATGGTGCCTCTTTTGCTGTGTCTGCGGCAATAGCATTTAATTTATCATCGTATTGTTTGTCTTTTACGCGTGCAATCGCATCCAACACCAAGGCCGTTGGCTGTTTACTCAATAATTGTGAAAGACCGTCCACCCATCCTTGCGCATTCACCTTTCCGGTTTGTGCGCTAATTGCTCGTAAACCCGCATCGCTGACGGCATTTTGCGGATGCCCTA
>JAHEDF010000134.1 GCA_024641365.1 Planctomycetota bacterium
TAGGTCAATAAATCACATAATAAATTCAAAAGGGCTGAAAGCCCGACACATGATACATCACCGAAATAAATGAAAGCCGAATGCAATACGGATAATAAATATATGTCGGTCCTTCAGACCTCTTTTTTTATTTATCATTTATACCTGTACCTAGGGCTGCACCCTAGGCTCCTATATGCCGCGCCTTTGGCGCTCAATTTTGGCAGATAATAATTTCGCCCTTCGCCCTTCGCCCTTCGCCCTTCGCCGTTCGCCTTGCGCGCCCATAACGTTAACCCGGGCGGGAGGGCAACGCCCGACCCGGACGCCGAGTGACGGTTGGCGGGCAAAATAGTCGCGTAGCGACGCCCGCCAATTTTTTCCTAGCGCAGCGTAGAAAAAAAGTTCCCGACAAAGTCCGTGGGGGTTTGGGGGCAAAGCCCCCGAAACAAAAAGCTATTTCTCACGCTCAAGCCACGTTTGATATTGTGGTGATTTAACAAAATCGGCGTAGGCGGGCACCTTCGACAGATCTTGAATTTCTATCGCAAATCGCTTTTTTACTTCACCGAGCCAATCAAGTACGGTATCATAATCTTTTTCTTTGAGGGCAATCTCGAGGCCTGCCCACCAAACATTTTGTAAATTTGGCTCAAGCTCCATGGCACGTTTGATGTGTACGCGCGCCTCTTTTAAATTGCCGCTCGTTACATGAACCATTGCGCGCAGTGTACACATCCAGGCATCATCAGTCTTTAAAATGCCTGCAATAGTATCAATGCATACCAGACATTCTTTGAAACGTTTGGCTAATATATAGCGATCTATATTAATCAGATGAATACTGGGATCGGCTGGGAATTTCTTGACATACTCTTCCATTACGGATGCGTAGAGCACTTGGTCGAGATTTTGTGCCGCCATGACACGTTGAATTTGGATGGCCTTGGTTTCTTTGACTGCCTCAGGAAGTGAATCAAGGACCTCGAATAATTCCTTGAATTTTCCCGCAGAGCGTAATTTCGGCAATTTATTAAAACTATCTAAGACGAGAGTTGCCTGATCTTTTCCGATTTTAAATACACGTTCCAATATGCCTGGTTCACCAATAGCTAATACAGGTACAAATAAATTACGAATTGTGAGGCTAAAATTTTCACCAGTGGCATAAACATACACATCATGTACTTGTGGTTTGCCAGCGCCATTATCTTCGAGTGCAAAGTCGTGATAATTGCATGCGCCGTTTGGCTGTAACATCCGGAAAAGCGCATGCCAGTGTTTGTTTTCAAGATAAACACGCAGCACATGATAATTGCCACCACCAGCGATTGCTCCAGCAATTTGACCGGGCAACTGCAAGTTGGCGGGTGTTTTTGCGAAGCCCGCTACCGAATCTGCATAGACCTGAGGAGACAATCCCAAAGGAGTTAAGGCGAGCTCTCCAAGTCGTTCTTGGCTAAAATCGGCGGCCAGTCGAGCGCCGCTATCACCGGCATTTAATCCCGCCGCAACCTCAGTTGCCCATTCGGTAACGATTTTTTCATTTAATTCGGCGGCTACGGCATTGAGGCACAGTAAGGCACAAAAGAGAATGCGAATCATGGCTGTCCTTTAATTAGGGGCGACAATTTGTAATATAAATGCATTATGCTGTCATTATGCATGATGGGCAAAATACATGCACTCATAGCGGAGGCAATCAACCATTTAAAAGAGATGTAAACCCCCTAACGCAACAAAAACCACCGTTTTTTGAAAAAAATCCCAAAAGAACAAACCAAGTCCGCAGCGCAAATGAGCAAGTGCCGACAAAGACGAGGGCACAACCCTCAAAACCCCAGCGTTCGCCATTTGCCAAATAAAATAAAATTAATGTCCTATAAAAAATTAGCGAGGGCCTGCGAGGGCCTAACCGGGACAGACACCTGCTTCCACCTGTCACACAATGGCTTACATCTTTTTTTCAACGTAAAAATGAAAAAATAGACGAACAGATGTCGTCATAACCCAAGCGCCAACGGCGCGACATATATGAGCCTAGGGTGCAGCCCTAGGTCAATAAATCACATAATAAATTCAAAAGGGCTGAAAGCCCGACACATGATACATCACCGAAATAAATGAAAGCCGAATGCAATACGGATAATAAATATATGTCGGTCCTTCAGACCTTTTTTTTATTTATCATTTATACCTGTACCTAGGGCTGCACCCTAGGCTCCTATATGCCGCGCCTTTGGCGCTCAATTTTGGCAGATAATAATTTCGCCGTTCGCCCTTCGCCCTTCGCACCCATAACGTTAACCCGACCGGGAGGGCAAAGCCCGACCCGGACGCCGAGTGACGGTGGGCGGGCAAAATAGCGCGCAGCGCGCCCGCCCATTTTTTCCTAGCGGAGCGTAGAAAAAAAGCTCCCGACAAAGTCCGTGGGGTTTGGGGCAACGCCCCGAAACAAATAACCGGACGCCGAGTGACGGTGGGCGGGCAAAATAGCGCGCAGCGCGCCCGCCCATTTTTTGCAAGCGCAGCGCAGTAAAAAAAGCTCCCGACAAAGTCCGCGGGGTTTGGGGCAACGCCCCGAAACAAACAGTCCCGACAAAGTCCGTGGGGGTTTGGGGGCAAAGCCCCCGAAACAAAAAGCCTAGGCCCCCGAAGCAAAAAGCATTTCAGACAACTTCCAAGAACCAGCGTCGGTCTTTTTGAACCACAAATTTGTTGATGGCGTTTTAATTAAATACGCATCATCACCATATTTTTGTATAAAAACAATATTGTCATCAAATTTATCTCTGAGTTCTGACATATTAATACAATTGTTTTCGTACTGATCATCTGCCGTAAATGTTAACCGTTCTGGTAGGCAATAGGTTTCGAGCTGGGGTTCATTTGCGCTAATAATTCCTGCGCTTAATTCGTTGAACGACACGAGTAATTCTAATGGCAGGGTTATGTTTTCTTGATGGCTAGGAATGTAGTCAGCCGTTTTATTTTCTGAGGGCACGTTGTGATTGAGGGTTGTGGATTGCTGAGCAACACCAGCTTTGGGTTCCAATGCCACAGTTTCTTCGGTCGTTTCCATCGCTAATAAAGTTTCGTCGTCTAGAGTTGTTTCATGTGAATGCTGATAATGACTTAACGCAGCAGGGGGCGCTACCTGTCTAAGCAGAGGTATGCGAACACGATGACGTGTGTGAGTAGGACGCATATCGTTTTTGCGATATCGGCGCGATCCCAGCAAAACAGGCTCATGGAGGGCTTTAGCGACCGGAGCGTTCTTTTTAATAACCAGAACTTCATCGGTCTGTGCAGCACGATTATCGCGGATTACTAAGCGAGGCGGGGTGATGCAGGCGCTGTTCATGGTGACCTCCATGACCATCTCTACGAGGCAGCTGTGATTTTCTTATTGGGTAATTCCATTGATAATATTAGGGGCATGGTCATAAGGAGCAAAACCACGTAAAGCACAGGACTTAGTGCGAATCTTATGCACCACGATGAGCATGAGCAGCAATAGAAATCGGCGCTGTGGGTGTCCTCACTTTGCGAGAAGGCATTCGATCATGTCAGGTTATTGTAAGTAAAAACCACATAGCGAAAACGATTCGAGGATGAAAATGTCAGCCTCGTGTCAGGGTTTTAAATAATGAGCATCGTGATTAGCTCGCATCGGTACGCAGATGCGATGAAACAAGGAGCGCTTGGAAATATGAGCCACATGATTTTAAAAATAAGCAACAAATTTCGCAGCAAAGCTTGGTGCGTTATACTACTGGTTACATTTAGTTGGGCGGTCCATGCTGCTGAGCGTCCGAATATTATTATAATATTTGTCGACGATATGACCTATGGTGGCATTGGTTACGAAAATCCTCAAGTGAAAACCCCACATTTAAATGCGTTAGCCGCACAAGGATTGATTTTGAAACAGGCCTTTGCTGCGTCACCGATTTGTGCGGCGAGCCGTGCATCTGGCATGACCGGATTATATCCACAACAACACGGTGTTATTTCCTTAGACGCAGGTAAATTTTCGACCTTTAAAGAAAAAGGCGACAAAGCAGCACAAACATTGCCGAATTATTTACGTCAGGCTGGCTATTATACGGCGATGTACGGGAAATCGCATCTCGGTGATCCGAAGTCGTATGGTTTTGAAGAAGGCAAGGAATATAAAGACGTGTTTGATAAAGAAACATTTACGACGTGTGAGGCGTTTCTGGAACGCGCCAAAGATTTAGGAAAGCCCTTTTTTCTTTGGCTCTCTCCACGACAACCACATGTGCCATTGATCCCAGAACAACAATGGCTGGACCTCTATGACGAAAATACGTTAACGCCGCCTGAAAATTTTCTCGAAAAGCCGTTAACGGAAAGTATTTACAATCAAGGTAAACCGGGGGAAAATTATTACCGCGATAGTGGCTATACTAAAAATTGGCTAAAATTACCATCTGGTCCACCGCGTTCGACTGATGTCATTAAAAAATTTACGAAGGCTTATTATGCAACCATTAGCCATTTGGATAGTCAAATAGGACATTTCAAACAACGTCTGGATGAATTAGCACTCAGCGATAACACCATCATTTTCTTTATCTCCGATAACGGCTATCACTTAGGCAGCCATGGCCTCGGTAATAAAATTACTATGCATGAAGAATCAGTACACTTACCAATGTTTGTGACCTGGCCTCAGGGCATCAAACCGGCACAACAATCAGCAGCTTTAGTTTCCAGCCTCGATATTTTCCCAACAGTTTTATCATTGGCAGTAGCCGCAATTCCTGAACAAATCATGGGTAAATCCTTAGAGCCATTATTTAATGATCCAACAGTCGCAATTCGTGACGTGGTATTTAGTGAATGTGCAGGTGTCGGCAGCAAGCCAGGCGATGGTCATCGCATGGCTCGCTCACAAGAGTGGAAATATGTGCTCACCGATACCAACGAAGAATATTTATTTGATCTCACCCGTGATAAGACAGAACAAATCAATGTCCTCAAAGATCCCACGCAAACACACTCAGTCACCGCCGAACATTTACGCAAAGCCATGGCCGAATGGATGAAAAATATAAACGACCGCCCCTTCGAGCCAAAAAAATCAGCTGAGTCAACGGGACAATAAATAAAAATTATTTTTTCATTTACGATGCATTTTTGTCCTTTACCCTTTGCCCATTACTATGACCTACTCACAACTTAACCGTAGTCTGCTGTTTTTTTTAATAATAGGTATTATCGCTGTGATGAGTGCCTGCGCAGAGGAAAAGACACCAATGAAAGCAGAACGAGCATTAGAGAAAAGCGACGGCGATCGAACGTTGGTTCAACATAACCAAGGTGGCCCAACTGATACGGTAGTATTCTATCCCTATTATGAGCAACGGGCGGTGTTGATGATTCATATTGGCAATAAAGACAAATCTTTTCCCGCAAGTGGTTCGGTGTCACTTTTACCCCCAACAACGACGCGTGAGGGCATTGATAAATTCATTAATAATTCGTATTCCGATGCGTTGCATCCCGATGCCCCTGAAGCAATGGAGACGATTAAATTACCGGCTGATATTATTCAGGTAAAGGCAGGCGATATTATTGGTCAAGACACGAATCCTTCCGATGAAAAAGAGGTTTTTGATAATTATCGCGTTAAATTATCTGTAAAAAAACATAACGCTGCGGGTAAATTTACCCTGTCAGCAATAGAAGATGACGTCAGTGTCTTTTTGAAAAAATAATGAGCTAAATTGCATTTAGGTTAAAATACGCGGAATATTATTTACAGCAAATTACTCAGGCCATTTCCCGTCATTAAATTGTTGCATAGTTAATTTTTTTGGGTCGAGCACCACATGACAAATGTGCCGACGTTGCCAACTATAGGTAATATGTACTAAACCATCGGCGCTTTGAATAACCGCAGGATAAGAAAATTCTCCAGGCTGATCGGCTAAAATAAGCGATGGGTGCCATTGTACGCCATCGTTACTCAGCGCGACGTTTAAAAAATCACGACCGGAGGTAATGTGATTATAGACCAAAAGCTGGCGACCATCATGCAAAGTGACGGCATCAATGCTTGAATTAGGATTTGGTAACGTGGTTTCAGTCATTTCCCCCCAGGTATTTCCAAGATCATGCGACCACACCTGCGTAATGATGCCTTCACGTGAACGACATAATATTTGTAATGAATTGTCCGCATGTTGCAGTATGGTTGGTTGAATAGCATCAAATGTGTGGCCATTTAATGGCCCGCTGCTGGTCCAATGTAAGCCATCCAATGTCGTCGTTTCCATGACGACGCGCCATCCACGCGACAAAATTCGCAGTCCTGATGCTTCGGTGCTTGATGGACACAACAAGCTGCCATTCCACAACAATAATGGTTTGGTGCGAATAGGTCCTAAAATATTGTCTGGCAGCGGTTGCCCCTCGCTCCAAGTCTGCCCACCATCGGTGGAATATTTGCGCATGCCCCACCAATGCCGCGGACTTTTTCCAACTTTATAGAACAACCATAATGGCCCTTGTGGCGACTGATAAAGCACAGGATTCCAACATGGCAGGGGATTACCATCGTCCCCCATGCCGTCCGCAATCATTTGTGGTTCGCTCCATTTATTATTTTTCGTTTTGCGACTCGACCAAATTTTTACATCGCTCCACCCTTCATGCGATCCCGAAAACCACGCGCACACTAAGCTGTCTCCAGCTTCAGCAATGGTTGAGGAATGACACATAGGAAATAAATTATCCCGATAAATCATTTCCTCAGAAATAATTCCGGGCTGCAATAAAATTTGATCATGCGAAACGCGCTCAATATGCGAACGTGACAATTCCGGCGCACATCCCGTCAGCCCAAACCAACCGCACAAGAAAAGCAAAATAAAGGTAAAAAAGTTGACCAACTGATTTCGCATTACTTTACCCCGCACAGTTAATTGGAGGCCACTATTAAAGCCCAACATCCATAAAGTATACACTAAATGAACGCCTAGTTCGCTAATCCCCCACGCAGTTAAAGTGTTCGGCAGGGTGATAGAGCAGAGCCCCATATAGACGCAGAGAAGTGATTGATGGGCATAAATATGTCACCAATTACCTGTAATTAACTAGGCACGAGCCGTATGAACTAGGCACGAGCCGCCAGGCGAGCGGACGCCGAGTGGACGGTGGGCGGGTAAAATAGTCGCGTAGCGACGCCCGCCCATTTTTTCAAAGCGCAGCGCATGAAAAAAAGCTCCCGACAAAGTCCGTGGGGTTTGGGGCAAGCCCCGAAACAAAAAGTCCGTGGGAGCGCGAGGGCGTAAGCCCTCGAAACTAAACCCCCTCGAAACTACAGACCCAGCTGTTTAAAAGCCCGAGCTAATTCCATGCGAATAACCGCACTCATCTCCGAATCATTTTCCACTTTAAATGGATATTGTTCCAAAGGATCTTGGGCCATGTGATATAAACGACCGTCGTTATATAATTTCCATGCTTGATTACGCACCCATTTTAAGCCGGAGCTTTTTCCGTCTGGTTCGACGCCACCAGGTTTTGGCAGCACCGCTTCTTCGCAATAAGAAAAAGTACGAGTGGACGGTTTATTACTCCGAATGCGATCGGCAAAACTAATGCCGTCGATTGGGCGGTCTGCCGGTAATGCTGCACCAGCTAAATCTAAAAACGTTGGTAAGAAGTCAGAAAAATCTACCAAGTCATTAATGACTTGTCCTGGCTGAATAACACCTGGCCAGTTGACGATCATAGGGACATTGGTGCCAGCATCAGTTAATTGCTTTTTCCCACCAGGAATTAATAACCCATCACGTTTTGATACCACAGGTACGCTAATTAATTTATTACCTTCTGCACCAATAATGATGCTTGGCGGTGTTCCATTATCAGCGACAAAAATAATAATTGTTTTTTCACGAAGTTTAAGCGCGTTTAAAGCCGTCACGAGTCGACCAACATTACGATCAGTTTCTGCAATCATTTCTGCATAACTATCATAGCGCCCAAAATGTCCGCGCGGCACGGGTTCTGCTAAGTCATCGGTGACTTCGTGAGCAAGTGCCATGGAATAATAGGCAATAAAAGGGCGATCTTTATTTGCCTTCATAAATTCTATCATGTAGTGCATATATAAGTCAGGGCCGTAGTGGCCGAGGGTGTCAGTACGAACGGCTCCATTGTGGTACACCATCGGCTCGTAATAGCGCGGACCTTCATGCCAACCGAATAAATTCCACTCCTGAAAACCTAAACGATGTGGGTGCTGCAAATCATCTTTCAATAAACATAATTGCCATTTACCAGCAATGCCGGTGGCATAGCCATGCTTTTGTAATAACGACGACCAGGTAAAAGGCTCTTCGCTCTTAGGGAAATCACCCCATGTCACCGGACCGTGACGAAATGGATATTTTCCAGTCATGATGGTTATCCGCGATGGATGACAAACGGGCATGCTGTAAGCATGATTAAATTTCATACCCGTGCGCGCTAATTCATTGAGGTGCGGTGTCGGATAAGACTGCCCACCATAGCATTCTAATACTTCTTGCCCAATGTCGTCGGCAAGAATAAAAAGAATGTTTGGTTTCTCTGCGGTAAACGATTGCTCAATAACGAGAGCGAAGATCAGCAAAGTAGTGAATAATTTATGCATAATTAAATACCATGGTTTGAGTCGTTAAATTAGGAAAGATGATTGATCAATAGTCTGTGCACGATGCGACTGATCCCAGCATAGTCATTTGTCAAAAACGCCGAACAGGTTAACACAGAGCAAGCAAAATGAATGCATAACAATCAATAATTTCGCCATTGCGCCATTTTGTTTTGGGGCTCTGCCCCAAGCCCCGCGCTCCTTTGTCGCGTCTTTTTTTGCTGCACTTCGCTTACAAAAAATAATCGGGCGGTCGCTTTGCTCCCATTTTGCCCGATTACCGCCGCTCGGCGGACGTGATTTTGGCAAAGGGATGTATTTGTTTGTAACGACAATCTTCGCCATTCGCCCTGAGTTACGCAACACGAGCCGCAGGCTCGCGGACGCCGAGTGACGGTGGGCGGGCAAAATAGCGCGCAGCGCGCCCGCCCATTTTTTCCTAGCGGAGCGTAGAAAAAAAGCTCACGACAAAGTCCGTGGGAGCGCGAGGGCAGCGCCCACGAAA
>JAHEDF010000135.1 GCA_024641365.1 Planctomycetota bacterium
ATACAGCTCTGAGTAGGATGGAATGGTTAATTTTACGCGGCGAATAGCCGCTGATAAACGACCTGAACTACGAAATACATTACAGCGGTACCGTCCAACTCCATCCAAGGCATGTGAAAAGTCAGCATATCCGCGCGCTTCTAAATCCTTATTAGCGCGCTCATCCATTAATGGGCGCACTAATGCCTCAACATCTTCAGTTTGAAGCGGTGGACTTTTCATGCGCACCAATTCACCATTAATTCGGAATATGGGAGGTTCGCCATTTTTTAAATGTAAATCACTAGCGTTGTGTTTACTCATGCCCAGAAATAATTCGTGAATCTTCATAGTGGATGTCCAGGTCCAAGGTGAATGAAACTGTTGCAATTACCATGTTCATGATCTGCCATATTGAGCTGGTGGTAGACGGGCTCGAATGCTCGTACAGAAGGTGTATGCGTCTCTGGCGATGGCATTCGCGACGATTGTCATTGAGGTGAGCGCGTAAAAGCGGCCCAATACTTACGCTTATTGTGCGCTACATGTGACAAGGAGTAATATGAGATCAGTAGGTCTGTAATGGATGCACTTGAGTCTCGCACGAACCCCTGGACAATGGCTTTCTATGCCGTGGTTGACTATTATTGACGGAACGGGGATGAGCCGCCGCTACGAATTGTCGGGCAACCGCGTTACTATTGGCCGCGATGCGGCAAATCACATTCAAATAGCAGATCCCAAGTCGAGTCGTGTGCATGCTGAAGTGACCAGTATGGATGGTCGTTACCAGGTTCGTGATATTGATAGTTCAAATGGCACCTGGCACGAAGAAGGGCGCATCAGTAGTTTGCCGTTAACCGACGGTACGGAATTTCAAATCGGCACGACGCTATTTCGTTTTGAAAGCGTTGAGGGTGATGCAAATGCGTGGCCAGATCCTGAAAATCTACAAGGATTGGATCAAGCAGACACAGCCTTATTTACACCAGCCGTAGATGTCGACACACGCACTTTAACAAGAACAAATTCGTATTTAGTTTTATTGCATCAATTAATTCGCCGCAGTAATGAAGCAACGAGCCGTGATGCCTTATTTGAATTATTAGATGATGCGGCAGCTGAAATTTTAGAAGGTGATCGCTGTGCCGTATTTTTGCCATCACCTGATGATGTTATGTGCGGCTGGATGTTATGGCCAACGCATGAACGACGTTTACGCGCGCGCTTTGGTGCCGTTCCATTTGCTCGCACATTACTGACTACCGTTCGGACTCGTAAAGAACCATTGTTATGTACCAGCGATGGCGATTTAGCGCCTTCAGCCAGTATGGTACAAGCTGGTGTACAAAGTGCGATGGCCGCTCCAGTCCGTCTTGGTGATGAAGTGCATGCCTTATTATACGTGGACCGATTAGAGGCTACCGCACCATTTTCACGAACCGAATTAGAATTTTTAGCTGCTGTTGCCAATCAATTAGCAGTGCAATTAGCAAATCGCGCCAACGTCGCTGCTTTAGAAGCGGAAGTGGGTCGACTCCAAGCAGAGCCACGTGTTCTGCCCGATGTCATCATTGGTGAAGATCCAGCGATGCGCGCATTAGAGGATGTTATTGCGCGCGTAGCGCCAACGGACGCCCCGTTATTAATTCAAGGTGAAAGCGGCTCAGGAAAAGAATTAATTGCGCGCAGCATTCATGCGCGGTCAAGCAGAGCGGAACGACCGTTTCAAGTTATCGCTTGCGCGGCTCAAGAAGAACAAGCGATTGAAACGTTGCTGTTTGGTTATGCTAAACATGGCGAACCAACCACGCCTGGGGTTTTTGAATTATCCGATCGTGCTACCGTTTTCTTAGATGAAGTTGCGGATTTACCATTATCAGTACAGGCTCGTTTATTGCGCCTTTTAGAACATGGTGAAATGCAGCGTTCTGGTGATGGTGCCTTACGGCGCGTTGATGTGCGAATTATCGCGGCAACCAGCCGTGATTTACGCGATGAAATGACGCATGGTCGGTTACGTGGCGATTTATTACATCGCTTAGAAGTCTTGACCATTACAGTGCCGCCGTTGCGTCAGCGGCCCACCGATATCGATTTATTAGTCGACCATTTCTTGCGAGAAAATGCAGAACGTTTGAGTCAACCCTTAAAACGATTAGCACCTGATAGTCGCGCATTGTTGTTGCGCTACAATTGGCCAGGCAATGTGCGACAGTTAAAAAACATTATTGAACGCACCTGTATTTTGGCACCTGATCGTATTATTCAGCCCAGCGATTTACCGGAAACTATTCGTGGCGCTGAAGTACCAGTTTTCCAAACACCCATTGCCAGTTTATCTGTGATTGAACGCGCACATATTTTACGTGTGCTGGAACACTGCGGTGGCAATAAAAAAGCAGCTGCGGAACTGTTAGAAATTGATCGCAGTACGTTGTATGCAAAATTACGCCAATATGGACAGGTCTAAAACAATCTTTAAAGCTATTAACACATAGAGCTCAAAGATAATATTATTCGGCTAATATTCGCGTTTTTATCAGCATTTCTGGGTTAATGGGAAATATACCAAAAAATAATTAACCGCAGAGGACGCAGAGGTAAAAATTTAATAACATTTCAGATATAAAGCGAAGTTGATCTAGTTTTTCGCATGCAGCAGGCCCCAGCATCTTTTCACAAGCACCTTTTGCGCTCTCTACGTCCTCTGTGGTTAATTAATATTCATACAAAATCGTAATTTATTTTTAATAACCATTGCGTTTACGCCATTCTCCTGGACTGATTTGATGATGGCTACGAAAAAAACGTCCAAATACAGTTGGGTCCGGGTAACCAACTAATGCGCCTACTTTGGCAATTGGTAATTCCGGTCTGCTCAATAAATTTTCAGCTAAACGTAGGCGCTCTTCGCGTAAAAATGCACCTGGACTTTTTCCACGTATTTGCTGATAGAGTGCGCTAAAGCGCGTGCGACTATAACCGGCCGTGGCTGCTAAATCTTCAACATCAATTCCCGAATCGAGACTGCGTAACGCCATCGTTTCTGCGCGCGCGATGCGCGCTTCGACACTCACATTTGGCGATGTTGATGATGCTTCATAAACATGACTAATTAATGTGGTCAACAGTGATGATAATTGCGTAGTTGCATCTAATACCGCGATTGGTCCGCCTTCTTTCCAACGCCGCACTAAGCGGGGCACACCGTCGCGAAATAATTGTGTTAATGCCGGTGGAATAATAATTGGTATGTCGATACCCCAGGTTTCAAGCGGGGATGGCTGTAAATAGGTAGAGCGCTCATGTAATTCAGATTCGTAGGCCCCAGCATGTGGGTGAGCAGCGCGGTTGGCGGCGAATTGCACATCAAAATGTACCCATACGGGAGTATTGCCGGCAATAGAACCGACGTCGGTCAATGCGCCTGGGGGAATTACATAAGAACCACCTGATGGAATGACATGATCATGACCATTCATGCGTACAAAGGCACTGCCAAGTAGCGAAGTTGATAATAAATAATGTGCTAAGCGACGTTGTGGAATCGACCAAGCAATTTGTCGTGGACGGTCGTCGCAAGCATGAATGAATGGACAATATGGTCCTTCCCACGCTAAACCGACGCATTCGTCCTGCATATTATTTAATGATCAATATGCATTGCGTGTTGCCATGCATGAACAATGTGATTGATAATGACATCGACACCAACGCCAGTTTTAACATTGGCAAACACATGTGGCCCATCACCGCGAATTTTTATCGTATCTGATTTCATAACCGCTAAATCGGCGCCTACCGCATCAGCCAAATCTATTTTATTTATTATAAACAAATCAGATTGAGTAATCCCTGGACCGCCTTTGCGCGGGACTTTATCACCGCCAGCAACATCAATAACATAAATAATATAATCAGCTAGTTCGCGGCTATAATTTGCCGCTAAATTATCACCACCGGATTCGATTAATAACATTTGTGGGGAAAAAGCCGCATGTAATTCTTCAAGTGCACCTAAATTCGCAGTAATATCTTCACGTATTGCCGCATGTGGGCAGCCGCCCGTTTCGACAGCGCGAATACGTTCTGCAGGCAATGCTTTATTGCGAATTAAAAATTCACCGTCTTCTTTGGTAAATATATCGTTGGTGACTGCGGCAATATTATAATTTTCACGTAAACGCTGACAAAGTTGTAACATAAGCGCAGTCTTGCCGCTGCCGACGGGTCCGCCAATACCGATCGTAAAGGCACGCTCTTTAAAATCACGATGAAGCGGACGTTCGCGTTCGTGATAGTGACCAGGTCCGTCTAATTTTTCATGGGTGTGTGGGTGTCCGCCGTGCATAGTTGTTACCTAAATTTGTAATAATGCGTTAAAATTAAATGCCTCAAAATGCTGTCTGCATCATTGGTTAGTGCAACCGAGCATCGCTCAACTGTAATCACGACATAAATAGTCGCGAATAAAGACGATCATGATGGCCCTGAAACAGATCATGCAGGGGGGAGCTGGTCGCAGCATCCGTTGGACGTAATTCACGATAACGCACCACTGTTTCGTGAGCGAGGGAGCTCATCTGGTGTTGCATGGCTTGTGCTTCTAATGGACCAATAATACCAAGCCGTACAGCAGTTGAGAATAATGTGCGGAGATGCTGAAATATAAATAATTGTTGGCACATGGGTAATGGAATCGATAGGCGCGCACAGACCACACCCATAATCGTTGCTAAATGCCCAGCTAACTTTTCTTTACGAATAGTAATTTTTAATGCGGTCAACGACTCGCGTCCAAATGCGGCAACTGCGCAACTGAGAAATCCCATACCGAGTGCCCGACTCGCGCGGTTTGCTACTTGATTTGTTAACGTGCTCTCATGCCACGCATCATAAGGGGCAAATTGTTCTGGATGTTGATGCACGTAATTAACAAATGGTAAAATGGCTTGTCCGCAGTGGTCGATGCTGTCAGCAATATAATCTGCTAATTGCGCACGTCCGCGAACTTCGCCCAATTGCCAAGCAGATTCTAAACCCGCTGAATGAGCGAAACCACCAGTTGGGAATGCAGAGTCAGCTAATTGGTACAATAAAAAAATATCTGACCCACTGGCAGCTGCGCCAGCATCGTTCCAAGCACTTTGATGTACAGGTTGGTCAACCATATATTAAAATAGGAAGTATCGTTGCGCTAAGCTTAATTTTTCGGCTGGTTTACAGGTCAAATGCTCGCCATCCGCAGTTACTTTATAAGTTTCCGAATCAACAGTAATTACCGGAGTCGCATTATTTAAATGCATGTCTTTTTTTCCAATTTTACGGCAGCCAGTGACCGGTTCGATGCGTTTATTGAGTCCATATTCCGCTGCTGTATTGGTGTCGGCGGCGGCTTGTGAAACAAAGGCAATGCTATTACCGCCAACCGCACGACCAAACGCACCAAACATAGGACGCATACTGACTGGTTGTGGTGTTGGAATGGAGGCATTGGGGTCACCCATTTGCGCCCATGCAATAATGCCACCCTTCATGACGATTTCTGGCTTAGCGCCAAAAAAGGCAGGTTTCCATAATACTAAGTCGGCCAATTTTCCGACTTCTACTGATCCAATAATATGGCTCATGCCATGAGCTACTGCTGGATTAATGGTGTATTTTGCAATGTAGCGACGAATACGTAAATTGTCATTATGGCCTTTTTCTCCTGGGAGCGCACCGCGTTGTTGCTTCATTTTATCAGCAGTTTGCCACGTACGGGAAATAACTTCACCGACGCGACCCATGGCCTGTGAATCCGAAGAAATAATCGAGATCGCACCTAAATCATGGAGAATATCTTCGGCAGCAATAGTTTCTGCACGAATTCGCGATTCAGCAAATGCGACATCTTCTGGAATCGAGCTATCTAAGTGATGACAAACCATCAGCATGTCTAAATGTTCATCGATAGTATTGATGGTGAATGGTCGCGTTGGATTCGTCGAAGATGGAATGACATTTTTTTCAGAACATACTTTAATAATATCAGGCGCGTGTCCGCCGCCAGCACCTTCGGAATGATAGGTATGAATGGTGCGACCTTTAAAGGCAGCGATTGAATGTTCTACCGCCGCAGATTCATTTAAGGTATCGGTATGAATAGTGACCTGAATGTCATGTTCATCAGCAATAGTTAAGCAGCAATCAATGGCGGCAGGCGTCGTGCCCCAATCCTCATGTAATTTTAGACCAACAGCGCCTGCTAATATTTGTTCGCCGAGTCCTTCCGGCTTTGCACTATTTCCCTTGCCAGTAAATCCAAAATTCATCGGAATGGTGTCAGTCGCTTGCAACATCATTTCGATATGTTTGCGACCAGGGGTACACGTTGTCGCATTTGTTCCCGTTGCAGGACCAGTGCCACCACCAACAAAAGTCGTGACGCCACTCGCTAAAGCGTCGTATGCTTGCTGCGGGCAAATAAAATGAATGTGGGCATCCATACCACCAGCGGTTAAAAATAAACCTTCGCCGGCAATTACTTCTGTCGTAACGCCAACAATCATTCCTTTGGTGACGCCCGCCATGACATCGGGATTTCCAGCTTTACCAATGCCAGCAATAACACCATTTTTGATCCCGACATCGGCTTTATAAATTCCAGAATGATCAAGAATGCAAGCGTTGGTAATAACGCAGTCTAATGCATCAGCTTGCGATACACCGGCGGCTTGTCCCATGCCCTCGCGCAAAACTTTTCCGCCACCAAATTTACATTCATCACCATAGACGGTGTAATCGCGTTCTACTTCAGCAATAAGTCCGGTATCACCTAAACGAATGCGATCACCCGTGGTTGGACCAAAAATATCAGCATAGGTTTGGCGTGAAATATTTTTCATAACAGCATTCCTAAATGGCGAATAAACGTTTCGAGAAAATAGCGTTAGTTACGGCTGTTCTTGATGTGCAAAGTTGCCGGCGGCGACGCGCTCCATTGCAGCGATCAAACCGTCATCGGAAACGGGACCATCACCAATATTATTACCACCGCGAATGACGCGGTTTCCAGCAATATCTACCAACTGTACTGTTTTTGTTTCGCCTGGTTCAAAGCGCACTGCTGTACCGGCTATAATATCTAAACGTTTGCCGTATGCTTTAGCGCGATCAAAGCGTAAATAAGGGTTTACCTCAATAAAATGATAATGACTGCCAACTTGAATTGGTCGATCGGCTAAATTAGTAACGGTTAAAGTGAGCGTTGGACGATTTGCATTAATAACAATATCATCTTTTGCGACAGCGACACTGCCTGGCTCTGGATATTCTGCTGACGCATTGATGTCGGCATCAGTATTTTTGGAAAATACGGCGATGTCAGGCACGGGTAAAAAACTACCATATAAGGCGAGTGATAAATCACCATTTTCAGCAGCAATTGGATGGTGAATGGTTACTAATTTTGTTCCATCGGCAAAAGTGCCCTCTACTTGCACCTCACTGACCATATCGGCGACGCCTGCCATAACTTGGCGGCGACCAAGTAATTGTTGGCCAAGCGTCATTAACTCTGCAACAGATTTATTGCCATCACGAATAAACTCGAGAATAACGGTGGCGATTAATCCCACGGCTTCTGGTTGATTTAAACAAACACCGCGCGCTAAGCGTTTCTGTGCTAAGCTGCCAACCTGATGGAGTTGTAATTTATCTAATTCACGTGGACTGAGATGCATAATTCCCTCACGGTTTGCGGAACCAATGGTCACCAAATAAACGGATGGCGTCACCAAGATGTTGGCGAAGAAAACCTTCGAGTACGTCGTACCCATTTGCGGCGAGGCGCAAGACAGCACCATCAGCCAATGGGCTCGCACTCACCAATAAATCTGCCTGTTTTTCAACTGGCTGTGCTCGGTGCCAAGTGAGTAATGTTTTTGCCGCATGAGCACAACGCGGGCCTAATAAGACGACGGTACAAAGTGCATGAAACCGACCCATGCGTTCGACTAATGGTCTATGATTGTGATGGTGTAATCGCATGGCGTCATGCATTAAGCATGTGCCATTTCGCGTAATGTGATTGAGACTTTCGTAATGTGTAAATGCCCAGCGTTCAGAGCGAGCAGCGCGACCGCTGGTTAACGGATCGAATAAAACCAATGACGCATCATCAGCTAATGTTATGTGTTGTTGTTGCTGGTAATTACTACCCGCAAAACACGTGACGGGATCTGGTATGACGCCAAAGAGAGCACCACTGTGCACCTGCACGTCTAATTTTTGACTGGCTAATAATTTTTCATCGCTGCGATACACTTTTGTTGATGCTTGTGTGCCAATCGCCAAGGTCGCGCCGGCCTCAACGCGAGCAGATAAATGAATGTGATCACCAGCAACTAAACCGCCGCCAAAAGTCGATGCGAATGCCCATACACACGATCCACGAGGCGATGGCACTAATAATTTTAATGGGGCATGCGCATTAATTACCACGGCAGAAGATTGCTTATCCACGAGCGACACATGCAAATGACCACGACCAAATCGTGTTTCGCTTTGTAGTGGTGATGAATCTACAAGAGCTGAATTATGCGTTAGTAGTTCGCTGCCCATGGTCATGGCAGGGTGGGGCGCTTTAAGTGGTGTGCTGCCAGACACAGTGCTGTGACGGTGGAAGGCCATCACACGCTCAGATGTTTGCTCACATGCTCGTCACTTAAATCGGCACAGGCGCCATTCGCCACGACTTGTCCGCGATTCATAATATAAAATTGTGAGCCAAATTCTTTGACAAAATCTAAATATTGTTCCACCAAGACAACGGTCATATTCCGTTCGGTTACTAAACGTCGCAGTACTAAACCAATTTCATGAATAATATTTGGTTGAATACCTTCGGTGGGCTCATCGAGTAACAGGACCTGCGGATTTCCCGCCAAGGCGCGCGCAATTGCCAATTGTTGCTGTTGTCCACCGGATAAATCACCACCCATACGATTTTCAAAACTCTTTAATATGGGGAACATTTTGAAGAGCTCTTCAGGAATAGTGCTTTGTTTATCGGTACGTGCTTCCAGACCGATACGAATATTATCAGCAACGGTTAATTTTGGAAAAATATCACGTCCTTGCGGAACCAGCGCGAGCCCTTTTTTAGCGCGTTTGTGAGC
>JAHEDF010000136.1 GCA_024641365.1 Planctomycetota bacterium
AAGAACCGCCCGACATTATAACCTGGCATAAAATCATTACCGTAGCCGCGATATAAATCAAAGGGCGCAGCTTCTTTTTGTCCTTTGTCAAGGCGGGCAGTAATAGTCCCCATTGAAATTTTAAATAATTTAAGCGTATCTCCTTGTCGATTTTTCGCGGCTAAATTATCAGGATCAACACTCCGCATTTTTACTTTACGTAAAAAGTCGCCATGTTTGACTAAATCTTCTTTTTTAAAGTTTTTCCAATCAAGGTCTTTAAAGTAATTATATATACTCTTAATGCGATCGGATGCGGCTTGCATACGTTCATTGTCGCCATCATGGTAGACATAGAATTTTTCAGTCGTGAGCAATTCCTCAAAAACGTTTTTGTCTTTTTCTAGAATGTATTCGACGATGCGGTCTGCTTCGCTAAGCAGGCGGGCAGTTGCATTTGTTAAGCGATCGCCGCCAAAGCGCTTCTCGTCTTTAAATACCGCCATGGCGGCGGGATAGCCAAAGAATTCGCGGAAAAATCTTAGTTTCCGAATAGCGAGATTAGTTGAATTTTCGTTAAAATTTTTATCAGCTAAAACACCATCTACAATGTAGGACACATCTCTTTTTTGTAATATGCGTGTTACTTCTCGCTTGTAATCCTCTCGTGTGTTTAATTTGCCAGTGGCGGCAGCTTGAGCGAGTTCCTCGTCTGGGCTTTGGTCAGTGAGGGCGTATGCAATGGCGTAGCTCGCATCACGTGGTGACATCATGCGCCGACCATATTGATCTGCTTGTCCGGCGCCAAATTCTTGGCGGTACGCGAATTCGCTCGATAAGATTAAAGTTTGTATCAATTTTTGAATAGCTTTGAGTTTACCCAGCTTTTCAATATAATTTTTCGATAAAGCCACATAGTCACTCGTTTCGCTGGTACTTGGTGACCGTTCCAATATTTGCATAAATAACTGCGATACTAATTCAGCAAGCAGTTCGTCTTTTGGTGGGCCTGCTTGAATACGTATTTGCGTCAATTCCTTATCCCATTCGGCCATGCAATTTTCAATAACCGCATTATAGTGGTCACCTTTTTTACGATTTTTCAAAAGAGCGGATTTAATGGCGGCCATTTCGCTGTCGCTGAGTGGTTTGTAATCAATCAACTTAAACTTTTTACGATTTTTGTCTAAGTTATCACGGAAATCGGGCATGTAATCGCGTAACAAAGTCATGCGACCTTGAATAGTACGTTCGTGATCGCCGTTGTAAAACCAGGTACGTTCGCAAATGGCGCTTATTTCTTGGTCAGACTTTTTCGCGTATTTCGGGTTCATTAAGGCCTGATAGACCACATGCTCACCCTCAAGGCCTTTAAGCATGTTGAATGCAACATGGACGGGTGCTTTTTTGTAAGTCTCACCCTTTTCCAATTCCTTCACTTCTTTTAATTGAACAGGGGTGAATTTTGGTAACATGCCGTCATGTTTGTCGCCAAAATATTCTTCACATAATTGATCAATAAATTGTTCCAAAAATTGCTGTCTAGATGCGAGCGTGGCGGTATGCTCATCATCAAGAGCCATTACTTTGGGAATGGCTGGCAAATAAGTTTTATTACGTTTTACTAAATAGTTGGTGATGTATTCAGATGTTTTCTGAGCATTCGTTAGCATGCTCGATAAATGTCCGCCAGAGAGATCTGTGTCCGCATAATAACGTACGCCAGAGTGGTTTGGCAGCAAAAATGGATTGGTCAGGCTTAACCCGTTTATTTTATGTCCCCCAAAAACGGGAACATTTTTACCGGCAATGCGCGCTGTTGTGCGATTCTGTAAAAGCGCCTGAAATTTAGCATCAAAGATGTATTCGCTAATCAGCCAACGACGATCATAAGTAAACCCAGGTTCGTTGCGAAATTCTCCTGAAAACAATTTTTCATGTTCGACATAGTTGCCATATTCTGGTTTCTTTAGTTTATCCTCAAAACTTGCCGCATTGGCAGCTCGTAGTACGCCACCAATCCAATCATCAATTAATTTCCGTTCAGCCGCAGTCGGTTGATCTTTTTCTTCAGGGGGCATTTCCTTGAGACGGATCACCTTATGCATATTATTAAGCACATCATTTCGGGCATCGGTTCCCATTGATGCCAAGATATCTAAACGGACGTCGCCTTTTTGTTTCTTTTGACCGTGACAAGAAATGCAATATTTCTCCATCACGGCTGAGGCTTCTTTTGATATGTCAAAAGATTCAGAAGCCTCAGCAGCTGGCGTTAACCAGAGGGTTAGGCACGAGATAAGAAATAGTTTTCTGGTTGTCATAATATCCTAACGCAACGTAGGTGAAAAAGTGACAATTATTTCTTTAATAATTCCACCATCGCTTCACCCATTGCTAAACCGACATCCATATACGTTTTTGAATTACCGCCGTAGTGACTATTTGATGCGCCACCATGGCAAAACGGTTTTGAATAAACGGTAGCCACATTATCTTTAAATTCCGGATATTTGCCGGAACTGCCATCAACGGCCATTTGCCCTTTAAGAATATCGCCTTCTGCTCCACTGGCATCTTTATCAGTTTGGCCGAGCGTTGCACAGACAAATTTCGCATTTGGCGCGTTGTATTCTTTACGTAACTGTTTGATTAAATTGACTAAATTTAACTCATAACGTGCAGCATGAGCGGCTTTATAACGATCTTTATCGCCTTGCCAAAAAAAGAATCCTGCGATTTCATACCCCTTGGCACCCGGGTAATACGTTTGCAATTCTTCTAGAACCTTTTTGGCATTTGCTGTATCGTCATCATATTGTTTACCAGCATACCAACCAATAGGTTGTGGTGTTTCGCCTTTTTTCCATGAGAGCGGTGATTCTTTATAGCCTGCGTACACCTCGCCATCGACTTCGTATTGTTCACTACCAGGTGGCAATAAATCCCAACCAAGACTGCGATTACCAATACAGCTCTTTAAAATTAAAACCGGTTCATCTAAATAATTACCGAGGTGATGACCGATACCGAGTTCCGGTCCAATTGATTTTCCTTTTACGGTCATCCACTCGTTGTTGAACACGGACATGCCCCCGCCTTTGCCAACCATGACGCGAACATTTCTGACATCTTTACGTTCGGTCCAATTACCGGATTCATCAATTAAAAAGGAATAGAGCTTTTCTGTTTTTGTTGCGTATTCTAATGAGCCCTCTTTGTCAGCTGGTCCAATTTTCCCAGCTCCCAACATGTTGGACTGACCCATCAAGATAAAAACTTTGACGGGCTTTTCCATGTTGGCGTCTTTGCCATCAGGTGCCGGTAGGTCTGCTGTGAATGCAGGTGACGCAGCAAGAGCGACAGCCATAACAGAGCAGGTAAAGATATTTTTTAATGATGAGTGCATCATGCATGATTCCTTGAGCAGAAGGCGGGTTTCACACTAGTATGGCCTCTTTTTGAGCCATGTGCGCTAGCGTATTGCCCATCCTTCCATGTACGGCAAATGAGTACCAGTGAGACACTGCATGTTTTGGACAATACCTTGTCAATTATAGACATTTTGTAATTTATTCCCGTATTTTACGTATTTTTCTGATAAATCTTGGTCCTCTAATGAGATTCTATTAAAGAGTATTTTACAAATTATCCCTATTTCATGTGGTTGAGTCCTGAAAGCTGAAGTCGATTCGACTATTTTGATACGAGTGCACCAATAATGTCTGATTTGTTCATGTTGGTATGAGCGCGTACGAGCAACAATTTGGTGCATTTTACCACACAATATCAAATCAAGACAATTAATTACCTTTTTGAGACGAATTGAGCTGAATAAAATATCGCGAATGGCTATCACGAGTTAAATGTCGCCAAAAAGAACGCCAGCTTGGGTAGATTCCAAACTGGCGTTTTGCATCCTTGCCTGTCGATTAAAGAGCAGAAGCAGCCCAGCTACTCATGTGTCATGTGAGTCCATTATTGTGTAATAGGCTATTTATTAGTTTGGCTGTCAATCAAAGCCTGGGCTTCTTTTAATCGACGTTCCAAATCGGCTTGGCGCATGGCTTTTTTGACGGCATCACGTTGCTTACGTGGATCGTCAGTGGCATTGGCCGTATCAAGCAATGGTACCTCTTCAATTTTCCAGTCGTCAGTTCGTTGTGTTGCCAAGGGTAAGAGATTATTGTCAGCCGATTGTAAATTGCCGAGCGGATTACGCCCCCAGGCATAACGGAAATGAAGCGGCTCCGCAACAAAGGGACTCGATAAAACAATTATTTTACGATCTTGCTGTGGTTTACTCTTGGGATCTTTTTGCGTAGTCAGCCATTCAGCTTGAGCAGGCTGAAAGTGGCGATCTTCGCCTGCAATGGCAAAGCCAACGATGGAGCCGTCATCTATTGGTTTTACGAGTGTGTCCATGGTAAGAATTATCTGTCCATTTTCGATTTTCATGTCAGTAACCATCGGCGGCTTCCATTTAATGTCTTTTTCAAAACCATATTGTGTTGCCAAAGCCCACCGCGAAATGCGTTCACCGACCTGAATTTTGGCTTGTGGATGGTACCAGGAACGACGTTGATCATAACTACTAGCAAAGCCAATATTTTTATCACCGGCTTTAAAAAAATCTAAAAAGGTTTGGTATTGGACGGCGCGAATATAGATCCCGTCATCGACCATTTTTTCCAAATAATCATCACGTGTTTGTGGAGCACCAGCCGTGCATAATGAAATAATACCGAATGGCATGGCTGGGTCATTAAACGCCGCGCGCCAGGCGCTAATCATTTTGCCAAATATCTGATAATACATGGTGGTCCCGACCGTTCCGGCGCCAAGCGCATTATTAAAGCCCTGATGGAAAATGGCACCTTTTACAGACAATCCAGCAATAGGAGCAATCATGCTGGCATAGCAATTACCAGGACGATTTTGATCCATAGCCGGTCCCGGTTTTAAATCAGTGGGCGGCTGCAAATTGGCAGGAATTTTCTCGCCTTTTTTCTTCATATTTTCAATTTTATTTTCGTGATTTTTAATGCGTTTTTCTAAATCAGCTTTTGCATCCCATTCACTTACTTTGGTTTCCCATTCGGCCAGCTTAGCTTTTACTTCGGGTGTATCTATGGTGCTTAACACTGACATGGGTGTCCACGTCTCTACGGTTGTGCCACCGCGTGAGGCATCAATGACACCAATTGGAATGTGTGTCGCCATATGAATGCGACGCGCAAACACATAACCAATGGCGGATAATTCACGCGCTATTTCGGGGGTGCATACATCCCAATCCCCTTTGCGGAAATGCCGGCTAAACCAGGAGCTCCATTCATGATAACGAGGAAATCCTGGTTTGAGATCAGGACCATCTTGTGCTGGTATGGTTAATATTCTTATGTTATTAAAACGAGCAGAAACAATCTCGAGAGCACCATTTTCCACATTGCTCAGTGGAAATTCCATATTGCTTTGACCACCTAAAACCCAGACGTCACCAATTAAAATGTCGTCGAGTGTCAATGTTTTTTCTGTACCAGTTACGGTCATTTGCAGCGGGGTCACCGTGACTGGCATGGGTGTAAAAGTCACTTTCCATGCGCGATCAGCACCAGCTGTAGTGGACATTTCTTGATTTGCTAAGCGTACTGTAACTTTTTCATTAGCTTGCGCCCAACCCCAAATATGTATCGGTTTGTCTCGTTGCAAAACCATGTGCGATTGAAACGCATTATGCACACACAGGTCCGCACCGATCGCTGGTACTTCTATGACATCTTCTTTGGGCATGTCTCCGGCGACGGCAAAGCCCAGCGCCAAGGTGAGTAACAGCATAACTTTCATCGGCGTCAACATTGATAAGCTCCTTGCTGGTTAACTATAAAAGAATACTGATTACAACAGAAAAAATGTAGTAACGTTGACTTCTAAATATCTCACCAGCTTGAGATTGCGATTTTTTCCAGTGTTTATCACAATATTACATGTTCGGTAGATAATTATGGCCACGAATTTACCAAATAATGACACAAAACCAAAATGACAGTAATATAGTGGTTAAATAGTGCTGTCTATTTAACCACTATATTACGCCATCCCAGCCAGGCACTCTTACAGGCACTCTTACAGGTAATCAGGAATCGTAGATAGGCATAAAATTCAAATTGCCGGAGATTTACCGCACGTTTTCAGGATCATTTGTGATCGGAACGTTGATTAAAATAGCCACCTTAGGTTTTACATGAAGGGAACATTATGCGTTTATTAAGTGTGTTGGTGGTATTCCTATTATGCTTGCCTGTAGTACAGGCAGCAGACCCACCTGGAACCTTTGCCCTAACGATGCTGCCAACTGAATCTAAAACTGTTCCAGGATTCGTTACGTTAATTTCTCAATCCACGGTATGGGATGTTGAAGCAACGCATATTATTTCCGTGCATCGCACCAAAGAAAACCCGGATATAACCTATTTAGTTATTGATGTGCCGTTAACGCAAGGTGACACGCATACGCGTGTCATGATTCATCGTTCTATTATGACACATGAAAATGTATTGCGTTTTGTACAGGATATTCGATTCAAGCCGCGTCAGCAATAATTTTCTTATAACAAAGTGACGTAAATGGATCGGAGTGATTTTAATGAGCAAAATCACAAATGATAAATTATTTGAAATAATAAGCAGCTTTTGAGAGTTACCATTTTTCGAATTTAATCGGAGATAGTTTAGTCAGCTTCTGGATTTCCATCTGAAGTTGAAACGCTTGGTGGCTGTGCGTTTTTAACACGCGGGTCGTCATCGGGTAAAAATATTAATTGCACGCTTTCGCGTGTACCCATGCGCAAGGTGCACGGACCAGCTGATAGGTCGATTGTCAGTGGTTCTCTCATGGGTTCGCCATTACAGAACGACCCATTCGTCGATAAATCTTGTATATGAGCCGTTTGATCTTTCACTGACAGGCGAATGTGACGACGGCTGACCGTGTTTAAATCATGGTCGGCATCACGTTGCGTAGGGGGGGTCTTGAGGTACGTCGCTGTGCGTCGCAGACTAATGTCGCAAGAGCGACTGCGCCCCACCACAACGTCCCTGCCATTTTCCAAGAGAAAGCATTCCCCATCGACCATGCCAGCCGTGCCGAGTAAAACAGGAACCATGTTCGTCATGCCGCCTCTATCGCCTCTATTGCCCCGCAGGAATCACCCACTGGTACGCGCTCTTTACCCTATGACTAGTCCTAATTCAATAAGAGCGTTGCAAGTGAAGCATGTTGCCACGTCGAGGAGTCCTTCATGTTAGAATTGTTGCGTGCCATCATAGATCATGGTGGTTTTACGGTGCTTTTTATAGCCCTTATATCATTGGGCTCTACAACCATTGTGATTGAACGTTGCTGGCGTCTCCTGCCATTACGAAAGCAGTTTTTGGCTATTCAACAGCAGTGCCAAGAAACTATGCTAAGGAGTGGTATCTCAGCGACCGTGAATTCTTTATCAGAAAATGACGCCATGTCGCGGGTGCTAAAAAGCGGTTTGATCATGAGCGAGCGTGGCGCTGATACTATTCGTGCAGCAGCCTTGGGCGCAGCTCAACGGGAAGTGCCTGCCATCGAACGCGGATTGAGCCTCATACAAATTGCGTCGCAAATTGCACCGTGGTTAGGGTTGCTCGGAACCGTCGTCGGTTTAATGGAGGTATTTTCCAGCGTTGGTGATAAGGCCAATGTTACGCATGCCGTTGCAGCTACCGGAATTTATCAAGCACTCGCCTGTACCGTTGCCGGATTAGCAGTCGCCATTGGCACTTATGTTGCCTACCAAATTTTAGCCGGAATTTCATCACGCTTAATTGATGATTTGGAACATGCCGCAACCGAATTACCAGTTTTCGCAGCCGGTGCTGCGTCGCCAGTGAAATAAATTATGTCACTACGTCGACGTCATCGCACATCGCGCACTGCCTTAGATTTTACCGCTTTGGTCGATATTGCCTTAGTGTTGGTGGTGTATTTTGTTTTAGCTAGTCAGGCGGCACAAAGTCGTGATTTACCGGTGTCGTTGCCACAGGCAGGAACGGGCGGAAAACCAGCACCATCAACGGTAGATTTGGTGATAGACGCTGGTGGCGTTATGACCTTTAAAGGGAAAACATATGACGTATCGGATCTCGCTCCCTTAGTAGAAAAAAAACCAGTGGTGACTTTATTAGCTGATAAAATGGCTCGCCATGGACGCGTTGTTGAAGTGGTTGATGCGTTAAGGAAATTAGGTGTCGAACAAATATATTACGCCACAGCGGCAGGTGTTGAAGAATGGTAATGCAAAAAATTACTATACTAATTTAGGACGTGTGATTTTATGAAAATAGATATTATCACTATTTTTCCCGACCTGTGCCAATCCTATTTGGAAGCGAGCATTGTAGGACGTGCGCGTCGCCGTGGCATAATTGCTATTGACGCTATTGACCCACGTGCTTGGGCAGGTGGTCGTCATCGTAAAGTAGATGACCGTCCTTTTGGTGGTGGGCCTGGAATGGTTTTAATGGCTCCACCACTAGCGCACTGTCTTGATTATGTGATGACCAAAAGTGCACGTCCAAAAATAATGATGACCTCGCCCCAGGGTGAGAAGCTCAATCAGCAACGAGTACAATCGCTCGCTACTGAATCGCATATAATAATTCTTTGTGGGCATTATGAAGGCATCGATGATCGCATTGTAGAATTATATAAGCCGGAATTATTTTCTATTGGCGACTTAATTATCAGTGGCGGTGAGTTAGCGGCTTTAGTATTAGCCGACGCGGTCACACGCTTACAACCAGGTGCATTAGGAAATGCAGAAAGTGCAATTGCGGAAAGTTTTACGGCGGGTGACGAATACGATCACCCAAGTTACACACGACCACGTGAATTTAGAGGATTAGAAGTTCCTGCTGCTTTAATGTCTGGAGATCATGCTGCGATTGAAAAATGGCGTGCAGCAGAGCGAGCACGTCGTAAAAAATAATAGAACTCACCCCAAAAATACTGACGTCGATCAACTCGGTCTCGGGACGCCCCACCGTCGTTGCCAAAACCTCGAAATAGCTCTGCTATTCCTTCGATCATGTCGCCTAGGTGGATGCGCCCGATCCGCTTCGTTGCTCTCG
>JAHEDF010000600.1 GCA_024641365.1 Planctomycetota bacterium
ACGTGAGGCTGTGATGGATGAGTTGTATGTATAAATTGTCGATTGCTCGAATGAGGACGTTCAGAAACAAACCATGTCGGTATTATTTTTTTCCACCATGAGAAAATGGCACGTCGAATAGGTTTTGGCGCGGTTATTGGGTGCGATTTTTGCAGCTCAGGGGGTGCGATAAACGGTGACTGTGTTTCAGTGTTTACATTCTGCAGGGGGTTGTTGTTAAGTGTAGCTTTTTGATCTCGCAGTGTGTTGTCGTCACCTGTATGTGATGGCGTATAAGTGCGTGGATTGTTTATCGCAGCCGTTTCATAATGAGCACTATTTATAGCTGGTGTTATAGCTGGTGTCGGTACGGAACTCGATAATTGACGACCGTGGTTATGCGATTCATCACGGCTAATTACAATAATTTGTTGAGGCAATTTTACAGGACGTGGAATACGTATAATGGACGTGGTTGAGACTTTTTGCACGTAATCGCTAATGACGTGTTCATTTTTGTGATGCGCATCATTCGCAATGTGTTCAATTTTATTGTCGCTATTACGGGAATTTTCTAACGGTAAAATATTTTTAGTGGCACGACGCTCTTGAGTAACGGCTTTACGTGGCTGGCGTAAACGTACACGAACTATGCGACGCGTGCGAGAGGATTCTATTTGTATTTGCGATGGTACGTTTGTCTTTTGCGGTAATTTCCATTGACCAGTCTTTTGTTGCGTCTGCTTAGCGGCATTTTTTATCAGTCTTTTTTGCAGAACATTATTTTCATCGTGTAGTTGTGGTATAATACGTGATGAAGTAGTTATGTGTTCGTGCACCACTGCTGGTTCGCCACGACGAATGCGCGTCGCATGCGCTAACCAATGGGCAGGGGGCCTAGTGCTTGAATGTCGATGTGCGTAAGAATGTGGCTGTCGTGTGAATTGTCGTAGTGGCGTCGGTATATTGTGCGCTGAAGGCGCCTGTGAAATAAGTGCAGCATCGTCGCTCACACGTGCGACATCGGCAAGCCAATGTGCAGGTGGACCACCATGTGCAGAATCTGCTGGTGCATTACCGCGTAAACGTAACCACCAGCGATTGAACCACAAATAAAGACGCTGCCACAGCGACGCAAAAATCATTTTTTGCGCTCAAGTGTCTCGTAGGTCAGGGTCACATGTTCAACGGCGACTTCTTGCGTTAATGCATTTAAGGTTGTGCCTTCCCAATTCGTGGGCCAGCATTCATTTAAGTTCCAACGCATTTTTTCATCGCTGCCATTGCTGCCAATAAGCACGATGGAAATGTTTTCACGTTTAAAATTGCCTTTGATGACATCCTGAAACCAATTCCACAAAGTCAGGTCATCGGTTAATCCGTAACTGAGCGTTACGTCTTTATAGGTGACACGACCAGGCAGGCGTTTGACCACCTGACCTTGTCCAGATTCACGATAATCAATGACTTCAATATTGGCACCAATGCCGGAACATTGGGTAAAATGTCCGACGGCTTTTTCACCGATTAAGATTTTAAAATTATAAGCGTTATAAGGATCGACGCGATCAGTCATGGTTAATACTCGTTAAAGGTTAGGGTAAAGGGAATCAGCTAATTTCTGTGCCAGCAGCAAATTGACCGATACGGAATACGACGAATTCTGCCGGTTTAACTGGTGCTAAGCCAATTTCGATTACAACGCGACCAGCATCAACAACATCAGGAGGATTGGTTTCGGCATCGCATTTTACAAAAAATGCCTGTTCGGGAGTTGAACCCATCAATGCACCATTACGCCAGATGCCAATTAAAAAGGCATTAATATCGCGGCTAATTGATTTCCATAATGATTCATCATTTGGTTCAAAAACCACCCAACGCGTTGAGCGCGCAATGCTTTCCTCAACCATATTAAATAAACGACGCACATTAATATAGCGCCATTCACTAGCCGCAGGAGCTAACGTGCGGGCACCCCAAATACGAACGCCTTCGCGTTGAAAAAAGCGAATAACATTGACGCCATTACTATTGAGTTCGCCCTGCTCACTATTGGTGCAGCGATAGGTAATATCTAATGCACCGCGGAGTGGCTCATTAGCAGGTGCTTTATGAACACCGCGTGTGCTATCAACGCGCGCATAGACACCGGCCAAATGACCAGCGGGGGGTGCGCTAACAATACTGGTTGGATCAAGTGGATCGCGTACGCGAATCCATGGATAATAATAGGAGGCATAGCCGCCGTCACTTTGGCGGGCACGATGACCAGCATCACCTTTTGCATCTGGCGTGGCAATTTTTGTGAGCGCAACAATATCGTTTACTTTTTCTGGGCTATCAAGAATCGCGACGCGATCACCTAATAGTTCACAATGAGCAATAATTGCTTCGTAACTGGCGGCGTCGGTAAATCCTGGTGCGGCAATAATCGCAATATCTTCTAACGCTTCGAGTAATCCCAGGCCACCGCGTGATTAACCAGAGCCAGTAACAGAACCACCTG
>JAHEDF010000137.1 GCA_024641365.1 Planctomycetota bacterium
GCGGCTAATAATGCGGCGCGTTGCCCTCCAGATAACGGCGTACTCCCAGGGCCTTCATACAGGCCAAGGTGTAACGCTGGAGCAGCAGTTGCCGCAGCGGTCATGAGGCAGTCTCAGTCGTTTGTTCTAGTGCGTGCATAATCTGCTCTGCCGTATCTGTCTTCATATTGTGAACGGTTACCGCATCGGGCAACGACGTTCCAGCAGCATGCATTAACCATGCAACAGCACGTCGATGACAGGCGATCACCTGCAATCCTGGTTGCGCCATCAATTTCGCCAATGCGGGATCTTTCCGCGCCGAAGCTTCGCACACATCGGCAATCGCTTCAAACGGACGGCCAGATTCCGCCAACGCTTTTAATACCGCCTGCTTAGTCGCCTCTGGTACCACTTTGGCATGCGCACAATGACAATAAAGCAAACACTGCGGCGCAGTCATGATTCAGCTCCAGCTTCCGTAAAGCGATGGGTCGGCACCGGCCGCCCTGGACGAAAGCATTCGCGGTGATCCACCGCCAAGGTCAAGCCCGGATTGGTGCGTTCCATCTCAGCAAGTGCCGACTCGACTGCCGTTTGCAACACGTCCGGCGCACCTTCTGCACGTAAATTAATTATTAATTGTGCACGCTCAATATCATCGCTGAGCAATTGTGCTAATTCGACATACCGATTACCAGCGACAACATTTGCCGTCGCAATTTCAGTACTGCCATCATCCGGAGCGAGCGTCATTTTCAGATGAGCAATTTCTGCGTTTTGTGCACTGAGTATTTTTTGCACCGCTGACATTAACGCCATAATTAACGTATTACCGTCTGCGTCTGAGGCTGAGCGCGCATCGACTTGCACAGTCGCATTAAACCACCCCAACAAAGCTTCGCCTTCTGCATAGGTATCATAGTCAACGCCCATAGCTGTTCCCGCACCTTGTTGTGCGTCCACTATAGTTTGAAACCACGCTGCTAATCCAGTACCCAAACGCGCACTAATCGCATAACGTTGTGCCTTCGGATAGGCACGCGCTAAGGCATTATCGAGCGCAAGATACTCGGCATCTGACAATGTCTCACGTTTATTAATAATTATTATATCGGCTTCTTCGAGTTGTTTCTTATAAATATAAATTACTTTTTCGCTAAAACTTTTCCCGTCATCGTTTGTCGCAACATCATGGACACGCATAGCGCGATGTGGATCAACTAAAACAGATAAAGGCGCGACGGTAAAATCATTACCGTACAAACGACGGAGTGGATAGGAAACCGTTGCCACTAAATCGGTGCACGAACCAACCGGTTCGGCAATAAAAATATCTGGCTTGGTGTCATTAGTTAATTTATCGGCGGCATCTTTTAACGAGGTAAAGCGACAGCAAAAACAACCACCTGCAATTTCTTCAACCGCAAATCCATGTGAACGCAACGTCATAGAATCAACTAATTGTGAACCTTGATCATTGGTAATTAACCCAACTTTTAATCCGCGGTCAGTTAACCATTGCGCGAAACGGGTCACCGCAGTGGTCTTTCCCGCTCCTAAAAATCCGCCAATCATAATATATCGCGCACTCATACTTCGTCTTCCTGATATGCTTCATGGCGGTCACCTTGAATACGATCAATAGCGGCATCCAATACAGCCATGTACGCATGCACATCCATAGCATTACTATCAATCACACCAGAAGCACGATATAACCAACCAGCACCATAAGGATCAGCGTGTACACGATCAGCTTGTTTATCTAACAATGGATTGCCGTGCAAAAATTTCCCCTCAATCGCACAATATAAATCAGTGCTCGCTTTAAATCCTTCTAGCCAACCAATTATTTGGCCGACGGCAATTTTTTCATTCGTTTTTACCTCGAAACCATTTTCTACCACTTCGCCTAACATGCGCACCGCAAATTTTGTAAAACCGACGCGCCACACCTGATTGCCTTCGTCTGCTAACCACATGTGTGCGGCCGTGTAGAGCCGCTCCGCTGGTAAGCGGGTGGTGAAGCGCGAACGTTTATAACGCAGGCCGACAGGAACGGCGGGAGCATCCGACATGGCTGGGAAGCTATACGAAAGTCACGCCGCTGCATTGAGATTATCCTGGAGGGTCGACTAACCTAAGTGGTTTAGAAGAAGCTGCTTTAGGCCGATTTAGTTGTAAGTCTATACGTACACGTACTTTTTAGCGAGGGTGACACTCATACCAATGCCAGTGAACACCTCAATGTAAGCTAAGCACAAAGATAAGGCCACATTCACATGGAGAACCGGAGGACCAGAGTAGGATATGATCGTAAGTTTTTGTGAATTCGCTCTAGAAACGACCCATTAGCAGAGTCACCACTTCACCATCAGCAGTTTCCCATCAGTCTTCCTCCGGTTCTCCGGTCCTCCATGTGAGTAAAGTCCTTGATCTAATCGTATTGCCCTTAGCCCCTCATCACCTCACAGAGATCAAACACAACCTGTCTAATATAAAAGATTTATGACTAAGTTGACGCCTGTACTCGTTAGTAAGCAACAGTAGGCAATGAGCACCTCCAGGCACCCACAGTGATGCATAGATCACCGCATCGTTAGCTTACTCGCACACTTACTCTGAACCCATCCCATCCAGCCACGTTTACCCCCATGTCATGACAGCAACTGCACGTATTGTCGCACATCAGGAGAGCCCTCGCGGCATGTCTGATAGCGACCAACTCATTATGGAACGTATCCGCGACGGCGATCAAACCGCCGTGGCTGAACTTATTAAACGCTTCCAACATGAATTATTAGGATTTTTCTACCATCAATGTTGGGATCAATTAGTTGCTGAAGAATTAACCCAAGATTTATTTGTAAATGTGTATCGTTCACGTGCGCGCTATCAGCCAATCGCAAAAGTCCGCACGTATTTATATCGCATAGCTCATAATTTATGGATTGATCATCTGCGTCGTCAAAAACATCACATGAGTATTGACGCCGAACTTGGTGAACGCTCATTAAAATTATCAGATATATTAAAAGCACCTGGCGAACCAGATCCAGAATCCGACAGCCGCGATGAAGAAATTCGCAACCGCTTACAAGAATCATTAGAAAGTTTACCAGAAGGCCAACGTGAAGTTTTTGTTCTTGCCAATAATCACAACATGAAATACCAAGAGATTTCAGAGGTTTTAGGCATCCCCGAAGGAACAGTTAAAAGTCGCATGCATAATGCAGTACGTGCACTTCGGGATGATTTACAGGATTTGATTGAGTCATGAGTAATTCCGATCCACTCTTACGCGCATTAGCTGATGGTGACCCACATTGCCCAGATGGAGAGGCATTAGTGACTCTTGGAAAATTAATTCGCAAACACAGCGCTGTACCTGGAACACAATCCGACATCAGTGACGATGTACTGGGACGTTTACGTGATGTCGATCAAGAATCTGCTGATTCGATTGACGCCTATTATGATAATGACGTTGATGATCCTACATTAGATCGCTTAGCTGGTTTGGTACGTAGCGTCGGTCCAAAACGTGTTGATTTAACTGCAAATGTCATGCGTCGCATTAGTGCATCTGCACGCTTTGGCGCATTCGCCAACGATGAACGAGAAAATCGCGACGGCTTAGATGGTCGAAGTCGCTGGCGTATTTGGAGTGCGGTCATTGCCGGTCATGTAGCCGCGCTCTTAGCGCTAGCCATTTTTGAATTAGGTTATTACACGGGTTCTGAAAAAGCGAACGATACCGGTACTGCGAGTATCGCTGCAAATGGACATACTGATGGCAGTGGCGCTCGTGTTGTCGGTAATAATCGCGATCACGCTATTACCGCACCAACCTTGCCGACGAATTTACCCAAGTCGTGGGATGATATTCGCACCTATAATTCTGATTTATTTTTACTGCGCCGCTTCCCTGAATTACGTGATAACGCACGCGTGTTATATGGCATGCAAGCTAGTGGCGCAGTCGTTGATACTGGCATTACGTGGTTACGCGCTCAACAGGCGCGTTCGTCTGGTGCCTTTTTGCATCCCAATGGTGTATCGGCGACCGGAAAATCCGGTAATAGTGAACATGATTTGGCCACCCACAGTTTAGCCACGTTGGTGTTGTTAGGTGAAGGCTTAGGTGACAAAGCATTATCCGCCGACACCCGCAAAGCGCTCGACTGGTTACGCATTCAATTAGGTGACACCGAATTAATAGGTGACGGTACTGGAACTGATCGGGTATTAAATTCCGTCGGCCAAGTCACCAGTGGTTTAATGTGCCTCGCATTAGTCGAAGGCAGTTTATTATATGGCGATTTAAGTTTACGCGCTGTTGCTGAAGCGAGTTTACAAGCCATTGATCGTAATTTACCAATGCAACCAGGCGCCGCTGGTTTAGGTGGTTTCACCTTATTAGCTTGCGAAACTGCCTACCAAGGCGGCATGCGCGTACCGAACCGTTTATTACGCCAAGTACGTCGTTCACTGGCGCAAAGTTTACCCACCGTTGATGATGATGCTGGACGCGTTGGCTTAGCAGCTTTTGCACGCTGCATTTATGGCCTTGGCGCAAATGACAGCACCATTACGCAAATTGCACAATTACGCCATTTATTACCAGGCTCCACTTCTGGACGCGCCGATCCACTCGGCTGGTTCTTTGCCACCTGTGCCATGCGTGAAGCTGGTGAAACCGAATGGCAACAATGGTCGCATGCGCTTGAGGCACAATTAATTCCCTTATTCGAAGCTGACGGTCACGTTGCCGCACATCATATTCGTTACGGTGAAACAGGCGGTGATATTTTTGCTACCAGCCTCGCCCTATTAAACTTACAAGCTCCTTACCGTTATTTACCATTAATTCCTTCAGGTAAATAATATGCAGTCGCTCATGCCGATGCTGATGCAACTGTCATGTGCGGCTGATGTAGCACCTGGAAAACAATTGACGATTTGTTACTTTTTTGATCCCACTCTGTTTTTTTTATGGGACATAACTAAAACCTTTACGTGTATAACCGTACTTATTGCTCTTTGCCTTCATCTTTATTTTTGGATAAAAGAACGTTCGCGCGTTGCTCAATCTCTACGAGCAAACACCCACCGATAAATTAGCTGCGTATTGTTAAGCGCATAAAAATATTGATTGGTTTTCCCGGGTAATTGAACGCCATTTCATCGTCCTTGACACATTTACCGTAAGCTCATTGCGTTATGTGGCCGCCAGCGTCGTAGTAATTGCATTTTAAACCTTGCCTACACTGCTGTTGTCACCAGCGTATTGCACATGCTCCCCCCTGATCTTGTCCATGGTACCTTAGCGATCATCCAGCCGATAATTATGGATGTTGGCAAGCATCTGCAGCTTATGGCGAGCACGCTCCGACAATCGACGTCAAAAGGTGGTGTCGATGTGGTTACGGAAGCAGATCATTATAGTGAAAAAACTATTACGGCTGCCTTAGCACAGCATTTTCCTGAGCATCGCATTGCTGGTGAAGAAGGGACACGCATTGGTCCTGAAAACAGTCCGTGGTGTTGGCATGTTGATCCATTAGATGGGACTGCGAATTATAGCAGAGGCATTCCGCACTGGGCCATTTCAGTCGGATTGAGTTTTAATGAACAACCAATTTTAGGCGTGGTCCACGGACCCGCATGTGGCATTACTGTGAGCGGAGCTGTTGGTGTCGGCGCATGGCTTGGCGATAAACCATTACCGTCCGCTACACCTGCAGGTGAACCAAAAGAATGGATTATTGCCAGCGATTGGCCGTGGGATTTAGCAGAACGCAAACGCACCAATTATTTGTTAGATAATTTAAGTGGTATTATTCGCCAGTATAAAACCTTTGGTTCCGCTGCCTTAGATTTAGCCGCCGTCGCAATGGGCGTGGTCGATGCATATGCCATTAGTCGTATTTTTCCGTGGGATCAAGCCGGTGGCACTGCTGCCTGTATCGCGCTGGGTTATGACATGAAACGATGGGATGGGGCGCCCTGGGATTTACAGCACCATGATATTGTTGTGTGTCGCCCAGGCATGTGGGACGTATTAAAAACAGCGCTGCGCTAATACCAATTCCGGCTCACTATATCCTAAATAATAAGACACTTACATGAAGGACCGGAGAAACGGAGAAATACTAAGGTGGAAATCCTGTGGTTATTGAAAAAAGCACAGCTTTCCTCTTCGGCTCTCTGGTTCACCATGTTAATCTGTTGCCATTACGGATGAATTGAGGCGAATTTAGTATAAAATATTATTTAATGCGATGATACTTTTTCATGCGTTCTTGTACGGGTTTATTTGCCGGAGGAAAATCCAGCTCAATAAATTCTTCCGGTGTTACCCAGCATAACTCATCGCTGGCAAGTGGTTTTACATCTGCTGGGTTAAATAAATGGCAGCGGTAGAGATGAAAGGTTAAATAGCGATCATCATATTCATAATGGAATGACAAAATGCCACGTGCCGATAATAATTCCGCGCCTAATTCCTCGTGAATTTCACGCGCAATCGCAACGCGGTCATCTTCTCCTTTTTCGCGTTTCCCCCCTGGTAATTCCCACAAGCCACCTTGGTGCGCTTTCTTTTTTCTGCGCGCCACCAAATAGCGACCATCATGATGAATGAGTGCTAAAACAATATGCTGACGCGGTTTCTTTTTATTGGTAATTTCTACACCATAGCGGATTTTTTTACTGGCGACTTTCAGTGGGTTCGCTGTTGCGACATGGACTTTCTTTTTACCCCGACTTGCGCAGCGTTGTTCCCAGGGACAAGCCTCACAATACGCTACGCGTGCGGTACAAATAGTCGCACCTAAATCCATCAGTGCATTATTATAGGCAATCGGATTTTTGGGATCGACTTGAATCGCAACGTGCGACCACACATCTTTTTTATCAAGCGGTAATGATAAAGCGTCACGCCGGGCATACACACGTGCGACATTGGTATCGACAATTGGGACTGCTCGCGCAAAAGCAAAACACGCAACAGCACCAGCCGTGTACGGACCAATGCCTGGGAGTTCCATTAACCCCTCTACGGTATTCGGCCACTGACCTTTTTGTGTTATAACCTGCTGACACGTAGCACGTAGCCGTTCAACGCGTGACGGATAGCCAAGTCCTTTCCATGCGCGATGAATGGCTTCGGTGCTGGCCGCCGCTAATGCTTGTTCATTGGGAAATAATACCATGAACTTTTTATAAAATGGTAATACGCGTTCGACCTGCGTTTGCTGCAACATGACCTCTGACACAAGCACACGATAGGGATCGCGCGTTTGCCGCCACGGTAAGGTGCGACCATTTTTTTTATACCACGCCAATAATTCTTTTTGTGGCGTAGAATCGATGGGAAGCAATTTCTTTAATGACTTATTCCGCGTCGTCATAATCACCAGACCACGGAATAAATTCTATTTCCGTCCGTTCTAATTCTTTCGGTACCACTGTTTGAAAATATTCACAGTGAAACCAGCGCGGGCTATCATCTTTAATATAACCGAGTCGCTGCAAGCAATCCGGAATGGCTTTCGCACCTCCAACTAAATTTGCATAATCGACTAATCGCGTCCGATAACTACGCAGCATTAATCGTACGGGTTCGTTTGGCGGTTCACGTGGCGGCAATTGTGCGCGTAATAATAAAAACCATGTATCGCGTTCTTTTGTGTACGCACTCCAATGTTTATATTGCGACGCATTTTGACTAGGCACACGGCGCTTAATTATAATGAGCCGCCCCATGCGCTCAGACATTGGCGACTCCAGGAGCAATAAAGCGCGGTTGCGTCCACGCCGTTCCCTGTGCTGAGCGCATAACTAAGCGCACATAACTTTCACTACCACGGTCGGTCCAAGCCCCTGTCTGTCCAATTATGCGACCAGCTTCAAAACCATCGCGCACAATAATACTGGTTTCTGCTGAACACGGTAATTCCCATTTCACACCCGTACGCGATTCATCCAACACGGCGACAGCAAGGCCCTCTTCACACGTAAATGTGCCATAGGCTAATGCAGAAATTATTGCTGCTGGATGAGCGCTGCGCGACGCACAGGCCACCGTGCCGCGCATGCCGTACACAGGCTGACCATGCGACAAGAGTGCATCCCAACAGGTTTCATCTTGTTCATTGGTGATGGCAAATATCCGCACACCTGCCGCAAATAAAATTCGTTCAGGACCAAAAATATCTGCTGGATTACGCAAGACTAATAATCCACCGCTACCAGCTAATGCTTGAGTCAGGCGACCGATCGCTCCCGCTGGTGGTTCGCTTGCTTCAGGTTCAGGAATGTCGATAGGTTCTGGCGCTAATATTTGCATGTCCATAACACCAACCATGCAACGCCAGTCTAACACATGACTCCAAATAGTTGCGGCTACGGCTCCGTGTTCATCAAAAATTGGCACGCCGCTGACACCAACGGGCGCTGATAATGGGGTACAGGTAAATCGCACCAGCACACGGTGACGTAAAGATGACGTAAGGCAACTAGATCAGAGCGGTTTGCGTCGATACAGTTTAATGATTTCTTCCGCATCCGGTGCAAAATCGAACAATTTGTCCAACTGCGTCACCTTAAACATTTGCAAGAGCGGTGCCTTGAGTCCAGCAATGGCAACACGGCCTTTTCCTGCTTTGGCTGATTTATGAACCGCCACTAATTTCCCAATCATCGCGGAACTCAGATAGCCGACATCAACCATATCAATGACTAAATTAATGCGCGCAGTGCGATCACATTCTGCGAGCAAAGCCATTGCTAAACTGCCAATCGCTTGTGCATCTAACAAGCGTTCTTTCATCACTTTGGCTAACACAATGGTATCGTAGCGTTGTACCATCAAGAAATCGCAACTCATAGTCTCTGCTCACTTTCATGTTGTGGGGCAATCTGCGCGGCGGCGAGCCAACCACGCAAAACTACCACCGCGATAATAGGTTAATTCATCTAACCATTCTTGCATAATGCGAATGCCACGTCCGTGCTCTAACAATAACGCCTCCGGATCTTCTTGGTCAGGAATATTCTTTTCGTCAAAACCATCGCCATGATCGGCAACCGTAATAATCCAGC
>JAHEDF010000601.1 GCA_024641365.1 Planctomycetota bacterium
TGACAATGGTACAATAAGTGAACCGACCCAGGTAGAGATGGCCGGTAAAAATGCCCATATGGCAAAGACCGATGCGGAAGGTAAATTTTTATATGTACCGACTTTAGGTTTAGATCAGGTACAAATTTTCAATATCGATCAAGACAGCGGAAAACTTACGCATCATGACCCATCATTTGTCGTGTTGCCACCAAAAGGTGGGCCACGCCACATGGCATTTGCGCCAGATAATAAACATGTTTATGTCATTAATGAATTAGGATGGTTGTTAACCAGTTTTGATTATGACTTAAAATCCGGTAATTTTAGTAATCCAAACAGTATTCCCACGATGGAAGGATATACAGGTAAAGGCAGCTGTGCTCATGTCATGGTCTCGGCAGACGGGCGGTTTGTCTACGGATCAAATCGTGGATATAATAATATTATTGTTTGTAGCGTTGATCAAACAAATGGAACATTGAAAGCAATAGCACATGAATCTGGTGACGGTGAAATTATAACGCCTCGTAATTTTAATATCGATAGAACCGGAAAACACATGATTGTTGCAAGCCAGGGTGCAAATTATGTGTCAGTATTTTCCATTGATCAAACAACAGGATTACTCAAACATCAAAACAATGTCACCTGTGGTGATAAACCGACGTTTGTCGGATTTTTGCCACGTTAGTGTGTAAAAGATGGTGACAGAACCGTCGACGCAACCGCCTGTACCAGCGCCAGCGCTCCCCGTTAAGCGTCGTCGCTGGCGTTGGCGTATTTTATTTATTATCATTATAGTTATCGCAGGTGGCGGTTGGGGATTTGTGTGGTGGGCATTAGATACCAATCAACCGGGTCATCTCATTAGCCGTTTATTTGCAGCGCGTTTACCAGCACATTTACATATTGGGCGCACAGAATTTAACGGTTTGGAATCACTCATTCTTAGTGACGTACAATTAATGCGAAAGTCGGGCGATGTCCCAGCAGTTACCGTCGATCGCGTCATTGTTTATGGCGCATTATGGAAAGGTGAAATAGATTCAATTCGCGTAGAGAACACACAATTAAACGCGACTATAGAATCAGTTCAATTTTTATATGAAACCATTAGCGCTGAATTAGCTATTAAACCTACGTCACCGCCGTCTTTTATCCATTTAGATTTTACCGGTGGTGTTAGCGTAAATGGCTTGCAAGTGATTGATAAAGCGGTGGTAGGCGTTGATGCCACTGGCGCGATAATCGCTGTAAATGGAAAGGCAATCTACGATGGTCGACCCATTGCGTTGAATATAGCGACAGATGGGGTGGGCGATGAACTGCAATATCGCATGACGTTAATGGAAGGTGTTTTACCAGTATGGAAAAGTTGTGATTGGTTAGCAGATTTAATGTTATTACCTCGTTTGCCCAAAGAAGCACGTCAGTGGATTCCAGCATTAGCAGACTGTGCTGGAGCCGTGGTAATAGCTAATAAAGAATGGCAAATATTTACCGGAGATCCCAAAGCGAGCTGGGAAAATGGCATGGGATTTGGAAAGTTGTATGTAGACAGTAAAAAAATTGTGCTTACCGATGTAGAAATTCGCGACCAAGAATTAGGTAATTTTGATGGTAAGGCGAACATTGATATTGTGAACGATATAGCTCGAATTAGTGCAACCACTTGGACACCCGGACCACGTCTGCCAATTCCTGAGATAATTCCAACCAAATCAATATTGGCAACGATGCCAGCGGCGGATTTGGTGGCAACTTTATTACCAACAGGCTGGAAACTGGGACTGACGATTAGTGGGAAGGAAGGTAATGGACAGGCTACCATAAATTGGGGACCAACATGGCCAATGTCGATAAATGGTAAGGGAATAACGTTACCATTATTACAATCTTTTATACCCCAAAAACTAACCTTAGCGTCCGGTAATGCGACGTCACTCCAAGCTATTGTTAAGGAAGATGGATTAGAAGTGTTCTCAGCAACTATTGAACAAGGTCGATTTTTATGGGATGGATGGGCTCTTGGCAGTGTGAATGGGAACGTAGATATTAAATTATCACCTAATGATGGTTTAGTTGCCAATGCACAATTACCTGGCATTGGCTTGCTGCAGTTAACGAGCAAAGACAATCAGGGTCATGTAGAGGCAGAAATCAGTAATGGCGAAGCTTTAGTCGTACGCTTAAAAGGCCCAGAAGCTTTACCCGATGTGACAGGTGCTATTAAATTAGCAGCTGATTATCAAATTCATGACGACGTCGTGCGCGCAACCGTTGATAAATTAGAACTACGTCAAGTTGGCATTACGGATGTTATGCGAAAATTTGATACTGATATTCATGGTGTCGTGTCATTTTATCCAGAACGTATTGCTATGCATGCAATTGGTCGCATTACCAGCGGGGAAATTCGCTTACCTGGATCATGGCATGATTTAGCGCGTCGTCGCCCATTATTTAATGCACAGATTTCGGTGGGCAATGGTAATGTAT
>JAHEDF010000138.1 GCA_024641365.1 Planctomycetota bacterium
GCCATCGCACACCACTGTAGTTTATGGTAACGGATATGGTTATAACAGCGGCTATCATTATGGTTCCTACGGGTACTCCCGACCAAACTGCAATCAAAGTGGCGTGTATGTTGGCGTCGGAGTAAGTAGTGGACACAATCATTATAACTCGGGCCACTACGGTCATAACAGCAGTCAAACAACGGTCGTCGTTCCACCCCGCCCTGTAATTGTGCGGCCACCAAGCATCAATTTGCCAAAATTACCTGCCCCACCTTCAGTCAATGTAAAACTACCGAGTTTACCAAAGTTACCAAAACTGCCAAATCCATTTAAATAAGTTTTGTTTGACCAATCACCTAACGCGTCGTTGAGCTAAGCTCAACGACGCGTTAGTATGTAGTCATGACAGCAATCCTGACCGCCCAAGGACTCAGCAAGCAATACGGCCCATTTCAGGCTTTGCAGGATGTCAGTTTTTCCCTGCATACCGGCGAAGTCGTTGGATTTTTAGGCCCAAATGGTGCCGGCAAAAGCACCACCATGAAAATTTTAACTGGTTATGTCGCGCCAAGTGGCGGATCCGCGACTATTAATGGACATGATCTGGTAAACGAACCACTCGCATGTCGACGGGCTATTGGCTATCTGCCAGAAGAATTGCCACTCTATTTAGACATGACTGTCACAAAATATCTCGACCATGTTGCTCGCTTAAAAGGCATTCCTCCTACCAGCCGCCGCCGCGAAGTGGTTGATGCGATAGAATCGGCTTGGCTTGGTGAAAATGCAAATCGGCACATTCGTAAATTATCAAAAGGAAATCGGCAGCGTGTTGGCGTTGCGCAAGCATTACTTGCTGCACCGCCCGTATTAATTTTAGACGAACCAACCACCGGACTTGACCCTACACAAGTTGCTAATTTTAGAGAATTAATAAAGAAGCTCGCCGAGAAACATACCATTTTATTATCGACTCATATTTTAGCGGAAGTAGAGGCGAGCTGCAGCCGTGTCGTCGTTGTACATCGCGGAAAAACCGTTGCTGCAGAATCAATTGATGCTTTACGGCAGCGCACTGCCCAAGTGAGCCGTTTGCGCATACGGACACGTGCTGCTAATAACACCGAATTGGTAACGGCGTTATCACAACAGACTTGGGCAACCATTATAGAACAACATACTGATACCGTGGTGATAGATGCGCCCGCAGATCAACGTGATGCATTAGTGTCGCTTACACAATCGCATGGTGGCTTGCGTGAATTAATTGAAGAGCGGCGTACATTAGAAGCGGTCTTTCGTGATTTAATTGGCGAAAAAGTTGCATGATCGCAACCATGCACGGACTGCTGCAAGCTTGCAAAACAATGTCATCTGCAGCGCTTGATCTCTTATTACCAAGTGTTTGTCCCTGTTGTTTAGAAGCATCAGGTCCTGGTTTATGCTCGTCGTGTACCACAACGTTACCAACATTATTAAATCCCTGTCATTGGTGTGGTGAGTCGCAACGCCCACAACAAGAGCGGTGTACAAGTTGCCAAGGCAATGGTCTTCCCCACCTGGATCGTATTTTTGTTCATTATGCGTATGACGGTACTATGGCACAATTAGTTGGACTCGCTAAAGCCGCTGGCCGTCCTGGAGCCGTCACTGCTTTGGCGAGTCTCATGCCGTCAATTCATGCGTGGGCACAATTACATCGTGATTCTGCTTGTGCTGTAACCGTCGTGCCAGCATCACGTGGACGCCGCGCAGGGCCGCATTTAGGAACTGCTTGTGCAAGATATATGGCAGCTGAACTGAAATTACCATTTCAACATTTTTTAAAGACCACTCATTTAGCAGCAGAGCAACATCGTTTATCACCAGCACAACGGCGTACCAATGTGGCAGATTTATTTTATGTTACAAAAAAGGTGCCAAAAATCATTGTTTTAGTTGATGATTTATTAACCACGGGAGCAACATTAAGCGCCGCCGCCGCGGCCCTTAAAAAACGTGGTGCCGAACGGGTTGTTGCCGCTTGTTTAGCACGCACACCAAAAGGAAACTTTGGTGGTCAAGGTGCTAACATCAAGAATACTTCAGCGCTTACAGCACCGATAAAAGAAATTGTTTAAGCGCAACTAATTGCCCGGGCGATAAACGATCAATAAGTTCAAATAATTCACCCTTGGTCGTATTCATGGGCGCAGCACCAGTTGAAACTGCCACATAGCCTGGGGTCGTTTTGCGTTCAATAGCAGCCGTATCACCATCAGCATTGGTCGAATTTTCAACCATACGTGACGAAGCCAATAAATCTTTATAAGCAATTTCACTTAAATTAAGTAACGAACGCAATTTCTCATGCGTGGTTTGGCGACCTGGTAACTCGCCACGTTTTAATAATTTTGCTGCGGTTAAAACACTGAGATCAGCAGCTTCTGCAAAAGCTTTGGTGGTTAATTTACGTTCTTCAACCAAGGTTAATAATGCTGAATGAAAAGGATTTAACGCATTATCACTTTGGCGAGGGCCTTCAGCTGGCAATGGATTTGATTTACTTTTTGCCAATGCGGCATGGAACATTTCTTCGTTAATGCTTAACGCGCCCATTAAAGGATCTAAAACAGCTTTACGCTTGGGTGGCGTGCCACTGCTAATTAACGTCATCAATGTGACATAAGGCAATTCGTGCTCTTTGGCAAAACTCGCCACACTGATACCACTACGTACAATATGGTCTGCCACCAATTGGGCTAAACTGGGAATCTGATCGTCAGCTGGGTTCACCAGGGGACTCCTTTGCCACAAACGGCTCTCAAAGCGGAGTAAGGGTGATATCGTTGATCCGTGGCGATGGAATCCCCCTTGTGGCTCGAGGCCATAAGCGAATCGCCCTGACCTATATCTCTATCAAAACAACAGTTATAACTATTTAACGCCTGCGGCTGTGTGCATTTAGTAAAACGATGCCCATCACAGACCGCGCTTACCCACTGACGGAGGCAAACATCAGCACCACACCGCAGCCACTAGCCGCCAACCGCTCATAGGAAACCCTGAGCTCATTATTTATAAAACTCTATGTGCACTCAGCTCAAACCTTATGAGTAAGCGCTGCTACTTAGGCGGGTGGCAACACCCATTCATGTCCTTCACGAGCGGCCGATAACGTCCACGATGCGGTGGGCGCTACTAATTCAGTATAGCGTTTTGCATCGGAATAAAGACGTGTCACTTGTGGATCGCTCGCCATCGGATCGTGATGGAAAATAACTAATTCACCAATTTTTGCATCGCGGAAAAAATCAATAAAATTAAAAATAGTTGAATGACCAAAATTAATATGGTCATGGTAATCCAAAAATCCATACATTGCATCAACGATGACAACGTCAGCGCCTTCAACAAATGTCGCATATGACTCTGAGACTCGATTTGGATTTTTTGAAACTTCAGTATCTGTTAAATAACAAATTGAACGACCTTTATGGTCTATACGATAACCAAATGCTTTGTCTGGATGGATAAGCGGTAAAATACGAACAGATGCATCACCTATGACAGTCGCTTCTTCTTCTGGTAATTGATGACACGTAATTTTACTTTTCAACATGTCCCATTTAACTGGGAAATGCGCATCATTCATTTGAATTTGTAATAAGCGCAACGCATCACTGCGCCCTGACCACACATCAATTTCTCGGTCAGGAATATAAATCGGACCAAAATAGGGGAATCCACAAATGTGATCCCAGTGAAAATGCGTAAAAAAGAAATCTAAGCGATGCTTAACGTCACGCCCGTCTTCTTTTAATTGCAGTCCTAAACCGCGTAGCCCCGTACCCGCATCTAAAATAAGTGTTTGATTATCTAGTTCCACTTCGACACAGCTGGTGTTGCCGCCATAGGTCCAGCTATGCGCAGTACGGTCTAATAAAGCATCGATCGCCTGTTCGGATGCGAGATCACTTGGCTTTGCCTCGGCCAACAGCGCACGAGCTTTCTCACGCAATTGCGCGGAACTCATCGGTGTCGCTATCGACCCTCGCACACCCCATAACCGCACACGCATGCAGATATCTCCGCCGGTTTACTGCAATGGTGGGCAAAACTAGAGATTGGTTGCCAGGGCGCAAGACGTTGGACAGGAGCCTCACTGATAGGAATCATGCTCAGTGTCTCCGTATTGATGGTCTCTTTTTGGAATGTGACGGTGGAAACGCGGGTCATTTGCCCTAAGTCTTCGCCATGCTTACAACGGTAGAAGTCTCCAGTCATGCCATTCGTCTTGTTCGAGTGGATAACCAGCGCATCACCGATATCGAGTCGTACCCGATTCCGAAAGATTCGGATCCCATACAAACATTAGAAAATGCACCACTGCCATCACCATTAGGAAAAGTGCGCGTGGTCATTGCCCATGACGACATGTTGTTGCGCACCATGCTGCAACCACCAAGTCCACCTGAACGCTTGGATCGCATGGTTCATTTTGAATTACAAAGTAATAATGATGAGCCGACAACAGTCGGGTGGCATTTGGTAAATGCGGGTGGTCCAGATGACATGCGCTTACTTACCATGACAACAAAACAGAAATTAATTAAACAAGTAAAAGCGGCTTTGGCAAAACATGGTGGAAAAGTTATTAGCCTGACCCATCCGGCAATTGGTTTGTATGAAAGTTATTGCGCAGCGAGTATCAACCAAACTGGTCACGCCATTATGGCAGACGTTGGCGGCGAAAATGTCCATATTGCAATAGTCGTAGATGGGGAATTAATTTTTATCCGTAACCAAACACCCGGCATGAATGAATTGGTTAAACAAGTTGCCGAAATACGGACTCTGTCACCTGGCGATGCCTCTGAATTAGTAGCCAAATTAGGAAATGGTGCCCCTTCTGATTTGCATGACATGATTAAGAAACAGGTTGGCCAAGTTGCCAATATGTTGACGGCAAATATTCGCTTTGCGAAAGCACAACTAAAAATTGACTCATTAGATCCCAAAGTCATTTACTTGACTGGTGCTGGCGCCCAAGTGCACGGCTTTATTAGTGCGCTCAGCGAACGGATGGGTCTGCCAGTTCATCCACTTAATCCTTTTGCTGGTACAGTCATTAATGCTTCGACAGAACGTTTAGATCGCTACGCCGGTTTGCCCAGTAGTTGGGCTGTCAGCTTAGGTGTTGCGCGTGCAAAAGAAGTGGCGCTTGACGCGCTCGCGGATGAACGCGCTCAACGTGTAATTTTTTGGCGCACCGCAGGCGCCTTACGCATTGCAGCCGCTGCAATGGTCGTTCTTTTTGTGCTCGCCTTGGTTCGCCAAGAAATTAATATTGCCGCTGCAAATAGTTCTATCAAAGACCTTGAAGGCGAAAATAATGAAGGTCTGGTCCCAGTCGCTAAAAAGAAACGTAAAAATTTGGATGAGATTAGTAACACCAAAGATTTAGATACTTCTCGCTTAGCGTGGATTGACGGTGAGCGTCGTCCTGGCCGTGTGGCTTTAGAATTATTAAGTGCAATTGCACTGGAAAGTAATCCCACATCAGCACCAGTATTTTTACAATCCTACAAAGTCGCCCGTAAACCTGGCTTGGTTATTGTCGAAATTCAAGGTCACGCTGAAGGCAGCGGTAAATTAGCAACCGATGCTGTATTACATAATTTTGAAGAAGGCCTCATTAAGCGCTATCCTCCCATTGTGTCGATAAAACAACTTCCCAAACCAATCGACAGCACACGCCAACAATTTCACTATGAATTAACCATCTCAGACCAACCCGCTGAAGTAACCGCAAGTAAAGGACCAAACCTATCGCTATCCGTTGTGGTCCCTACCAACGTCGACATTGATGGAGCAGCACGTGTAGCAGCCCTACGTGTACGCGAAAATCAACCATCAATAAATGTGTCAATTCGTGCAGGGAAAAATCAAGCGCAAGAAAAAATAATTAATTTCAAAAATTAATTATTAATAAACTGCCGAATATAGTAACGCTCTTATGGCTGCGACCACTGATACTGACACAATCGCCGCACACTATGTAAAGCAACTTGGGAAATTATTGCCAAGTGAATTAGCTGATGTCCTTATCCCTGTGATGCGCGTTCGCTCCAGCACTACACGCTTATTGGTCATGCTGCCAAATCCCATTTGGCGTGATGTCTTTAATGATTTAGCAGCCGATCGCTTACGTGGCTTAATTGCTAGCAAAGGCATCAGTTTACATGTTGCCTGTCGCAATGACATCAGCAGCAACTCAAACACAGAACAGCAACGTTTTACTAATTTCCAACAAGATCCAGGAAACCAATTAGCATTTACTGCGTGTCGTCGCGCGGTCGAAGCACCTGGATTGGAACATAATCCCCTCTACCTGCATGGCCCCAGTGGCTGTGGGAAAACGCATTTATTGTCCGCAATTATGGCAGAATATCGCGGCATGTTGGACGACCAAGCTGTGGTCGCATTTAATGGCGCTGATTTTGTCGCGCATGAAGCGCAACGCTTAGCAGAACGCGGCACCACGCCATTGCGTCAACGCCTTGACCGCGCTGCATTAATTGTCCTTGATGGCATGGATGCACTCAGTAATCGGCAAATTGCTCAAGAAGAATTATTTCACTTAATTAATAGTGCGCTGGAACGAGGCCAACAATTAGTGTTAGCAGGTTCGCTCGCCCCGCGTCGTCTCCCAGGATTTGAAGATCGTTTAGTAACGCGCTTGGGCTGGGGATTATCAGTCGCGATTGAACCGCCACACACAGAAACTCGCCTTGCCGTTTTGCGCCGATTGGTTGGACAAAGCGTTGAAGATCTCAGCACTGATGACTTAGTTCGTTTAGTCGACACCTTCGCACCTGATATGCATCAGGTCGTCAAATTAGCAGAAAGATTATTAGGTGGTGAACGCCCGGGCGTCGGTCACGATTACGCCAGTTTCGATCATATCGTACAAATTGTTGCTGATCATTATGATTTACGCCCAGGGGATTTAGCCGGTAAACGCCGTCATCGTGAAATTGCCCAAGCACGACAAATTGCGTTATTGCTTGGTCGCCGCCTTACGGGTCACAGTTTGGAAGCATTAGGCGGCATGATTGGCGGACGCGATCACTCCACCGTATTATATAGCATTCGCCAAGCGGAAGAACGTTTAGCCGTGGATCAAGATGTTCGGCGTGTTGTAACGGATTTAACCCAGAAAATATTAGACCGCGATGGGGATGATTGAGCGGTAATCTGCTCGGTTTTTCAGTTAAGTAATTATGGCAACTTTGGTGGTAATTCCGCACCAGTTGCAATATCAGTCGGATAATTTGCTTTATTGCTTTGCAAATGCGCCATTAATTTTTCTGCCATTGCCTTGGTTATTTCTGGATACTTTTTAGATAAATCACCTTTTTCTTCCATATCTGCAGTTAAATCATATAGTTCCCAAGTTTCTGTCGCATAAAAATAGATGAGCTTCCAATTATCTTCACGAATAGATGATTCAGGGCCACTGTGTGCCCAAAAATTAGGCTCATGCCAGAAAAATAAATCTGGGCGGATTTGTCCCGGTTTTCCCGCTAATAAATCCGTAACGTCAAAACCATCAATGAGTTGTTTGGACGGATGCTGGGTTTCGGCGAGACGCAGCAAGGTCGGCATCCAATCTTGATGAATAAATGGTCGAGTATCTCTTCGCCCTGGGATCAGCGGTAAGTGTTGTTGATAGGGTAAAGAGTGATCCTGCGATCCCCACGCGACCATACAGGGAACACGATGTCCTCCTTCATAGGCATCATTTTTTAAGCCGCGTAATGGTTCGTTATTGCGCAGACCACCATTATCTGCCGTCCAAATAATTAAAGTATTTTTATCAATCCCTAATTGTTTGAGGTGATCCATAATATCGCCAAGACTCTTATCGGCGCCTTCCACTAATGTCGCATAAGCGCGATCTTTGCCTGATAACTTTGGATAATTGTCACTGTAACGGTCATCTTCTAGAATGGGTGTGTGGATAGCATAATGAGAAAGGTACAAAAAGAACGGTTGGTTTGCTTTCACCGCATCAGCAATTTCATTTTTTGCTTCAATCGTCAGCGCTTCACTCAGATGAACTTGCTCGCCATTGAAATTAACATGGTATGCGTCTTTTCCGCCGCAACTTTTCCCAATAGGTGAACCGGAATCATTTGCGTAGTGTTTACGATCAAATCCTAAATTAAGCGGGTCTGCGCTAAATCCCCGTCCAAAATGTGCTTTGCCAATACATATGGTACGATAGCCCGCAGCTTTTAATAATGCTGGTAACACGATGTCTTCTTTTTGGATGCCATCGAGATCTTGTTTTGCCGATTTCATCGTCTTTGAATTTTTGCCCGGAGTACCTGTGATAAACGTAGTTCCATGCCGCACTGGATTTTGACCCGTTAAAATTGAAATTCGTGATGCCGAACAGACACTGCAAGCCGTATAGGCATTAGTAAATGTAACACCAGCTTCCGCTAGCTGCTCCATGTTTGGCGTGCGAAACATATCATTGAGGGCTGTGCGTTCTTTCCACATCGGTACGGTGGTATCCTGCCAACCGTAATCATCTGTGATAAAAAATATTATATTTGGTTTACTCTGTTCTGCTGCGCTCAGTAGCAGGTAAAACTGACTGCATAAAAGTATACCAAGCATTGAGGCGAATTGGTTCGAGTAGGTGTGTTGCATAGCGTGCTTTCATGCTCTTTTCTGTAATCAGGATTTTTTTTGCGACCAACGCCATTCATTTACAATGACAAAGCATAAAATTGACACACATTTTATGCGCTTTCCATAAGACCTAACGGTCTTTACTATTACTATGCGCTTGAGCAACCACGAGCAGAGTTCTGGACACGCTTTCCTAACAAATCATCCCTATTCTTATGTCGTTTGCGCACAAAATATTGCGATTAACTTTGTCAAAATCGCTACAACGACCTTTCGCAATCGGCGCTCAATTTTATTCTAACCGTCATTCTATTCTTCCATCCGTTCCACTATTCTTCCATCCGTTCCACTATTCTTCCATCCGTTCCACTACGGCATCTAATTCGCGACTGCCTTGGGCTAGAT
>JAHEDF010000602.1 GCA_024641365.1 Planctomycetota bacterium
AGCACCTACGGCTAATTGTTTTCCTGGCGTCAACGGCACCTGCATGCTGGTGTGGTCATTGATCATCGACAGTACCGTGCGATCGGCACTGCCACCCACTAACCGCGCCATGCCAACGTGCGCCATCGCATGGACATACATAGACACTAACGGAACCACTAAACCAAATGGAATTAACCACCATAATTGATCGTGGGCAAACCGCACCATGTCGAATAACATCCACACGCCCAATAACCAACTGGCGCGCACTTCTAATGTCGACGTGCGGTAAAGCTTCAGTGACCAATTGAGAAAACTGAGGTCCATGGCGTAATTGTGTACCGAATTATGAATGCCGGAGAACGACCAAAAACGGGTACGTCACGTTTGGTGTGATAGGGGGCAGGCTAAGCTTACTGTCACGAAGCCATTCATCGATCAAGCGATCAAGCGTCAGCGATCCACTGCTATTTACTAACCGAGCCAGCGTCATTTTGCCATGCTCATCGACACGAAATTCGATTATCAATCGTCGTTCAGTTACTTTTTTGAGGAGATGGGGCCAGTGATTCTCTATCTGACTTTGTAGACGTCCGTGTAGGAATTCTTGAGCTGTTGCCAACATACGTTGTTCGCGGGAAAGCTCTTTATTACTGGTGCGTTGGCCCTGCAGCCGCCCGATTAAGTCATCTTGCGTGCTGGGTATCTCAGGCAAATTGACCAATGTTGAGCCTGTCTGATCGTTTCCTACAGCCTGATTGAGACCAGGATGGTCCTGTTTGACTGCGGTTATCAAATCACCCAGCGGTGGTAATCCGGGCAAGTCGCCATCCCCTAATGTTGGTAGCGGAGGCGGTGCTGTCGTTGTCTGCGGGACAGCAATTATATGAGCGTAAACGGGCTCAGGGACGGTGGGCTTTTTTTGATCGTCGATTGGCTCTGGGGCCGATACCGGAACCGGTGACTCTGCGCTGGGTGGCGGGGGTGGTGTCGATTCATCTAACGGCACCGTTGAACAGCCGCGTGGCATAAAAGCGAGAAATATAAGACAGGCATGAATGCATGTCGCAATAGCAGCTGAATGTTTAGTAATAGGATCCATTAGCGCTCTGAATTCTCACCGAGGGTAGGAAGACCTAATTCCAAACCTAATCGATCAAGTTGACTAATAGCCCGTAAAATGGCGTGTTGCGTTGGTAAATCGGCTGCAATTAACAACGATTGAGATGCTGTGATATAACGAATTCCTGCACAATCGTGCTGCCACCACCTTGGTGATATTTTCTTTTGAATAGTTGCCACAATGAGTTCCCCATCTAAGGGATCGCTGATAATGTGACCTATTGGAACTAATGCTAATCGGCGCCGTTCTGCTGGATGTTCACGATCGGCATTTTCTGCCACGTAACGAGCTTCACCTAAACATAAAACACCATGCTGCCAAAATACTGACATATCATAGGTAAGCAGCTTTTTCTCAAGCTCAGCAAATGTCATTTTATCAATTAAGATATTTTGAGCGGGAAATACTCGAAGACGTAATCGCGGCGATAAAGCGACTGATATGCGACCTGATTGGGATAAACCATTAACCAGTGTTTGCCACGATGATGCTTGAATAGGAGCAGTTAATTGTCGGCGCGAATCGATAATATCGACAGACGGCACCAATGTACTGGCTGTTGGCTGCGGACGTTCGAGTAGACTTAAAATCTCAATTAAGCGGCGATGTCCCGCTTCATCTAATGTTGCGCTCCATAATCCATCGGTTGGTAAAAAAGAAACACCTGCGTGGCCATGTATCCATGGTTTTAGAAATTTTTCTGCAATTGATTGAGCGGTTAAATGACGAAGCAAGGTGCTGTTTATGGTGCGTACACTGAGGTCGCCTTGCGGCATTTGTTCTTTGTTGGTCAGTACGATTTTATTTTGGAACGCATCCACACTCGTTGTCCACCAACAATCTAAGGCAAATGCTAATGCCTGTCGGCAACTCGAACGAGAAGCCTCATGTAAGACCAACGTCGCACGCGTTGCCGTAACGCCATCTATTAATAAGTCGATAATTGGTTCATAATTTTCACCCGCTAATGTACTGAGCGCAGGTAATAACACCGAAGCATTTTGATCATCGGCAAAATAACTGACACGCGTTTGATCATTAACGGCAATTTCTGCGCCTACACTATTTGCAGTACAATTTAACCACAGACATGCGCATACACATATGTGCATCGCATGTCGGTATGTGGCTTGGACTAACATAATTAATTTAGACCGATTTATCCATGTGGCGCATCACGGCATCATAAACAGCTTGGCTGTCAGCAGCCAATTCGACAGGGGGATTTGCATAATGCGGCGTGATACCTTTCATAGCATTCATGTGGTATTCAGCTTTTACATTACATTACCAAATTTCAGTCCATGTGCCGTAGAGACAACCACAACACGTTCGTTTTTCTTTACTTCGCCGCGCTCTATAAATTTAAT
>JAHEDF010000603.1 GCA_024641365.1 Planctomycetota bacterium
GATACGGGCTTCGTTTTTCATAATTTTGTACCGTCGTGCGTGCTTCATATTCTAATGACACGCGATCGTCTTTTGAAAAATTACCAAGTAATTCATTTAATGTTGATTCGCCATTTTTACCCGCCGACCACGATAGACCACGGGCCAATAAATCGCAAAATCCTGGTGCTTTCCAGGTGCGCTCATCATGACCAGAAGCGGTATAAAAAACACGCCCCTTGCCATACGTGCGAATCCATGTCCATGGTTCGTTATCTCGTTCCATTAAGACAACACGGTTTTCATCGTTATGTTCATTATGAACGTAGGTTTCATCCCACGTATCAAAGCCACCAAATCCTTTCATGGTTGCGTGATTCCGATTAACAATTGCGGCGCGAAATACTGCAGTTCCATGACTTTTAAATTTCCCGCCCATTAATTTAACCAGGGCAGGGTTATTCCCAAAACAAGCAGACGCACAGTGAACGGGAACAAAACCTTTTCCTTGGGCAACAAAATTTAAAATCGCCTGCTCTTGGTCAGCTGATACACCAGGAATATTTGCGTAGACCAAAAGCACATCATAGGCCGCTAATGTTTTATCCTGCAAGTCGCTGAGTTGATCCGTATAAGTCACATCAATACCACGGCTCGACAGTGGCTCTTTAATCCATTTATAACGCTCGACTGGTTTGTGGTGACCATTATCGCCTAAAAATAATACCGATAGGCGAGCTGACGGTTCGGCCGTCACGGCTGATAACAAGCACCCACAGCTTAAAATTATGAAACGTAATAGAAGCATTGATAACTCCTCAAAATCGTTCGCAGGCCTATCTAGGCAACGCGTTCGCGTTCTGAGTAAATATACACATTGAATAACGTTTTCACTACACTTTCCCTCTCTGTGCTTGACCTATACCAGCACGAGGATTGTGTAAGTGCTGAATCCCGTTTTATTATACCAATTCCGGCTCACTATATCCTAAATAATAAGACGCTTACATGGAGGACCGGAGAAACGGAGAAATACTAAGGCGCGGAAATCCTGTGGTTATTGAAAAAAGCACAGCTTTCCTCTTCGGTTCTCTGGTTCTCCATGTTAATCTGTTGCCATTACGGATGATTTGAGGCGGAATTAGTATTACAATCAATTTAAAACAACGTTTTGAGACGATTACTAATCATCTTATGTCATCATATGTTGTGTTTAGTCTATGAATTGGACGACCGCTGAGACCGATGAAACGGCATTACAATAAAAGTGGGCCTGCCGGGATTCGAACCCAGAACCGATCGATTATGAGTCGACTGCTCTAACCGTTGAGCTACAGGCCCACGCTTTTTCTATGCGAGAAGGGCGGCACCCTAGTAGGTCATAGCCGTTCGGCAATATAGCGGCTTTGGTAACGACACAAATCCGCTAAATTATTGAATTTTAGCGGATTTTCTTAATGTTGAGGTAGGCATTTACCATAACGCCACGTTATTAATGGCGGCGGGTAAACCACAGGCCGCCACCCAATGAAAGCAGTGACAAAGCCAGCGCCAACCACGGCCATGCGTTGCCATCCGTGCGCGTCATGCTGAGTTCCATGGTTAAGTCATTGCCTTGTGCCTTTAATGATAAGCCACCAGCACCTGGTTCACCTAATAAATCTAAACCGAGTAAAGTGCGATGATCATCGTGGCGCTGTCCTGGGGGCGGTTGGCCTGCACCAAGCGTTGCACCAGGCAATAATTTTTTCGCTGGACGATCATGAATCCTGAGTTGTGCGCGCTCGGCATAAATCGCCGTCTTATCAGTTTTTTGCTCCTCCACACTCCAGGTTTGTGTGGGATTCGATAAACCTAATTTTTCACGCCGCTGACTGCGCGATGCACGAACATTATCAATACGCTCAAGTTCTTGTTGGAGTTCTTTGCGGTTACCCGTTACGCTCGATATAACTTGGGAATTATACACCTGCTGTTGTTTTGTTTGTGTCCCATAATTTTCAACATTATTTAAACTGATAAGATTGTCATTTAATTGTAAATCGAGTGTCACCAATTGATCATTTAAGCGACGCAAGCCAACGTCATCTAAATCACCTAAACTGCGTAAGCGTTTTAATTCATCAATCACACTTTGTGCACGACACGCTTCAGCTTCGACATCATCAACCGGTAATAAAGTTCCACCGTGGCGTGTTAAAGTATATCCTGGCGGAGGCACAATGCGCCATAAGCCCTGCATCACACGTAATTCCGTAAATTGCGGCATGCTTGGACGAATTCGTTGCTGAGGCTTTAATTGCTCACGCCAGGTTAACGATACAGCTTGCGTTGATTCACCAGGTCGCTGCGGGGTTACTGGAATAATAATATCCTGTGGCGTTGCGCCTTGACGTGGACGAATATCTACGCCGCCTACACGCGTTTCCCACAGTGAAATGCCTTCCGGTAATCGTACATGTAAATGCGTACGCGTTCTATTTAACACTTGC
>JAHEDF010000604.1 GCA_024641365.1 Planctomycetota bacterium
GCAATAAGGGATTTTTCGTAATCGCTCCCTAATGCGGCTTCGAGTTCTGATGCCATGAGGACATCGTCGACCACATTGATGCGTTCGAGTCGTAACGACATAAATAATTTTTCCTAAATAACAGAACCACAACTATCTGAGCACAAATGCTTAATGCGTTTGGATCAGTAATCGTTGTGGGGTTGCGGCCATAGCGGCCTAGTGACGCGTAGATCACGTTCGGAACACCCGATCGTAAAACAGGCGAAGGGGCGGCAGGATAAAGCCATTGTCCTGGTGTCAAATGAGACCTCGGGGCCTAGCTCCAATTCATCCAGTTGCTACTATTCATATAGTATCTATGCCCGTCCGGCTTGCATGCCGCATTCCTAACGAACGAAGAAGCCCCTCAGCACATTAAACACATCTTGCGGTGTTTGTGCCTCATAGAGGCCAGCAAAGGCATCTTCGTCCTGAATGAGCTCTGCCAATTCGCGGTACACGTTCAAATAGGTACGGTCATCATAGGGTGGACTTGCAAGCAGAAAAAAGAATTTCGTCAGCTCGCCATCCAGACTGTCAAAAGGCAGTCCATCACCGGACGCCCGTGCAAAACCCATCACGAAAGCTCGCACCTGTAAGGTCCGCACATGGGGAATGGCAATCCCGGGAGCGATCGCTGTCGTCGCCTTGCGTTCGCGATTGGTGAGATCACGTAAAAATTTATTCGCATTTACCACTAAACCACTGCGATTAATTATTGAGGCTATTTCTTCAACAACGGCTTCTTTGTCTTTATTTAATCGTTTTATTCGTTGAGCATCAGTTTCATTTGGCTGTATTTCGGACGCAACCGTTCTCAGGTCAAGTTGAATACACTCAGGATGTAGAAATCGCAGGACATTCACGGTAGTGTTGTACGCTTATTGTTTTGGTTGCCCTGACGTGTCACTATTTTTTTCCGTCGGTTCACCTGATTTAGGCGGGGGCGTATTTTCTGTTGGTTGATCCGGCGATGAATCGTAAATTAATAAATCAAGGCTTTGCGTTCCACCACTCTTTGAATGTGGACCTGATTTCATTCGCTGCACCCGACCCATGTCATCATACCAGATGTGAAAAAAATCACTCTCAGTCCATCCGTCAATTTGTTTAGAGCCAATAATTTTCACCGCATTCGGGTCATCGATTTGTTGTTTTAGCCGCTCGATGCGTGCACTTTTTCTGCCCTCTGCGTGATCAGCGGGTCGTCCACGTAAAATAACTTCTGAAAAGCGCGGATTGGCAACACCGCCTTCTGTAATATCTGCAATTAATATAAATTGCGCTTCTTCAGCCCAGCCCGCATGTGGCACCCAGCCATCAGCGGTTTGCAAATCACCACTAAAATCCCCGACCTCATGCATGAGTACGTGATATTTTACATGCTTGGGATCTTCTTCATTAAATGGCTGTCTTATAACTTCCACTTGCTTAGGCTGTAACAATCCGCGAAATCCAACTTGCGATAATTTACTATTGCGCGAGTCAAAAACGACTTTCCCCGGTACTGCTGAGTCGGGCCCCTGATCAAGTAAGGCATGATCCAATGTCGCACGTTTCACACCAGGTAGCTGTGACATCCAGTAATGAATGTGGTCACATGAAATTTTAACTTCTTCATAACCAAGGCGAACTCCGCCTAATAGTTTGGTTGGTTCAGATTCTTTAAAACTGATCAGACTTTCACCGTCTGCTTCGACGGTAAATAATACTGGTTGTAAAGTGAGCGGCGGATTTTCACTGGACCCGGGTTTGGGATTCGGGTCTTTTTCTGCTGCGGGTTTAACATCAGGTTGTGGTTGTGGCATTACTGGCGCTTCACCACTCCATAACGCACAAGAAAATAACGCTATGTTGAGTACAAATAAACAATTACGAATCACATGCACTCCACAATTATAGTTTAAACGTAAAGCACACTATGGACACGCCTTCAGAGTGAGAACAAAGACAGCGTTAGTTTGCGGGCGGTACGTTATTTTCGCTCGGTGGCGTCGACGTATCTGCTGACGAATTAGGTGGTTGGCTTTCACCTTGTCCATCTTCGATCGCTAAATGTTCAACTTTTTCTTTGAGCAAGCGGCCCACTTTAAATTTTACCACTACGCGACTTGGTACTGGTACTTTTGATAATGTTTTTGGATTTAAAGCTGTACGTGCTTTACGTGTCACGGTTTCGAACACGCCGAAGTCACGAAATTCCAAGCGATTACCTTTTGCAAGCTCGTCGACGACTTCGTCTAAAAATGCCTGCACGACCTGCAGCGTCTGTACTTGTCCAAGTCCAAGACGTTCAGCGATTCGCTCTGCGATCGTTCGTTTAGCAATAGTGTCGCGTGCCATGATGGCTCCTCATGCAGTTTCGACTGGCGCGGCTTATAAACCCTTGCAGGCGCCAGAGCAAGATGAACCTGGAGGGGTCGTAGGCGTTCACCTTTGATGGTGCCAA
>JAHEDF010000605.1 GCA_024641365.1 Planctomycetota bacterium
GCACTATTACAAAGGTTGATGGGAATAATCTAACTGTTCGAATCCCAAATGGCACCGATAAAATTGGTCGCACTGATGAAAAAACGACCGTTATCTATGTTGGCTTTAAAGGAATAGGGAAAAATCCAACTGGGCCAGAAGTCGGGTTCAATATAAATATGGCCTTTAATCAAGAAACTGGCGACGGATTACTTAAACGAGTACAATATGCCCCTGGAATGCCCGATTTTAAACAAATCCCAAATCGACTAACTATGACAGATAAAGAATTGTTCGACTTCGTTGATGAAAATAAAAACGGAGACGTTGATTTTATCGAATATGCTACTTGGATTTTTCAGTCATCAAAGCATTACCCTTCCAGATTTCGTAGTGAATTTGATAAAGATAAAAATGACGTGCTCAATCAAAGCGAATTTACGGCCTCGCTCGATCGCGTCGATTGGTGGCATTATTCACGAAAAACGCCCGAAGAATGGCTGTCTTCTGCCGATCTCGACAAGAGTGGCGAACTCAATGCTGAGGAACTATCACCAGTCATTGGCGGTGGTCATGGAGATTTGGATGGTGCCTTTAAATCTATGGATAAAGATAAATCTGGCGGCGTTTCAGTTCAAGAATTAAAGCCCTATCTTGATAGGCGCATTAATGGGAAGCCGTCGAAAGACAAATCGGACGAATAATAAATTGCCTAATGCGTTCGCATATAATGTTATAAAGCAAGCGCACTATAGGCCACCTGCCTCCACCTATTTAATTGTATAGTTCATTTATTAATCGTTAATTGACCCACCACACTGGTGCTAATTCTTTACGCGACGACGAGCCAAGTTGCATGCCACAAGTCGTTAGGTCTTGTTCAACGACCGGAATAAGCGCGGTAATTGATGAGGCCACCAAATCAGGCAGATAGGAAAAGTTATCTAAATGTTCTGCTTGAGTGCCACCGCTCAGGACCAAAACCGTTTTGAATCCCATTTGCACCCCACCAAGAATATCAGTCTCCATGGTATCGCCGACCATGACAATGCGTGATGATTGTAATCCAAGTACGTTAGCGGCCATACGCATCATAACCGGACTTGGCTTACCTAAACCAAATGCCAATTTTCCTGTCGCAGACTCAATGGCTCTGACAATTGCTCCAGCACCAGGGCGAAGACCGTTATTAGTTGGACAATTTGGGTCCATATTCGTGGCAATTAATTTTGCTCCATTGGCGACAAAGCGCGTGGCCTGTTCAAGATTTTCAAACGTCAGGCTGCGACCTTCACCAACCACCACGTAATCTGGGGAATGATCAACAATTCCGATACCACAATCATGCAGTGCTGATAACAGTCCGCCCTCACCAATTACATAAGCCGTCGCATTTTCGTTTTGCTCACGCAGAAAGTGGGCGGTCGCCATAGCGCACGTAAACACATGGCGATCAGTAACCGAGATACCCATGCGTCGTAATTTTATCACCACATCTAACTGCGAACGTTGGCTGTTATTGGTTAAGAAAAGAAAAGGAATTTCATGTTCTAAAAGCGTGCTGATAAATTTATCAGCGCCCTCAACCAGTTGGCTACCTTTGTAAATAACACCATCCATATCGAGGAGAAATCCGATCGGTGGTTTCGATGTCGTGTCTAAGAATGTACTCATGAGGATAATCCCGTAATGGGCTAGCAGCTCAATAGCTTCAGCCCGCTGTGTAAAAGATGATCTCGTCATGATAGTATTTTGGTTTAATCATTTCTTGTAATAATCATTATCATCCGACCACAATTTTCGGTAACTAAAGACAAATTGGTGTATAGCGACGATGCATTGAAATAATCTGCAGCACTAAATTTAGCTACATATGAATGCTTTGAATGGATTGGCGTAATTGGATTGAAATAATGTAATTATAAGCAGCTATTTTAGCCAGTAAATTACATATCAAACACTTATATCAGTAATTAAACCCTAACTAAAAGTCGTAAAATACATACATCTATTTAGCTAAATCGTTGATGAGCATATGACTCAACTCCTTTTACGCGACTAGAGATCGTAATACTCCACCAGGAATAAACACGGTAAGACAGATGAAATAAAATCCCAACCCTGAAAGGGTTGTGTCAAAACACTATATGTTATTCGGCACCACAATTGATGACACAACCCCATTCGGAGTTGCACCAATTTAACATTACAGACCCCAGGGTAGCGCTACGCGCAACCCTGGGCTTTGTTACGTAATCCCTTCGGGATATTTTTATAATAAATAATTTTAACCTATGACTCTTGTCATAAAATAAACCAAGCCGAGCAACTAATTACTCGGCTTGGCATAACACCTGTATTCTAATAGGTAACAAGGCAATCAATTACATTGCCTAACTTATTAACGCTTATTTTTCCTCTTTGGCTTCTTCATTCGGTTTTTCTTCTGCCGCTGCCTTTTCAGTCTCTTTCTGCTTCCGTTTC
>JAHEDF010000606.1 GCA_024641365.1 Planctomycetota bacterium
AATAAGCAGATTTGTCAAACCCCCAGGTAACCACTCTGGGGGTTTCTTTTTGCCCATTATCAAGCCCAAAAATAAGCTGTTTAATAAATTGGGGGCAAGTCGATGGGGATAGGCAGACTTGGAATATTGTCACACTACACGAGACGACAAGCAGCGCGGTTTCATTGGTCAGGGTGGAATTGTTCATGGCGAACCCACCTGGAATCGATAATCTCTGACGCAAAATAGTCAGTAAAATCTAATTGCATAAGAAATTGCGGGGGACAGTCCATTTAGGCTTTTTCACACCACACGGCCACCTAATAATCAATTACATTTATTGGGAATTTGTTGTTTTAAAATTTGTAAATATAATTATCTATGGCCATATTTTGTGTGGTAGCCAACAGGAATATCACCTTCATCCCAAATAGTAACAACATCATCGTTGGTACTTTCTCTGCCATCATTTCCGTTTGATCAAATTGACTCCTGAAAGCCTCTAACGAGCAAAATGGTCATGGGGTTTCCTTAACCATCTTTAAACGGACCATTTTTTAAAAGGATAACAACCGACATTGGTTAAATCGCTAAAAATGGCTTTGTTGTCTTCGCTCTTGTTAAAGTACGTTGATAGTGTCACAGGACAACGTGATGGAAAACTATGGTCGTTTTTCAAATAATAAAAAGTTAATCCGTTACATAGGTCATTTTACATTATTACTGTACGCCTTCTTTCGTTATTGTCACTGCCAAGATGATTAAAGAGAACGGGTAATAAAATAATAAGGATAACAAATATACCAATAATTGTAATAACGACGAAAGGAACGACGCGGTCGCTTCGTCAGGCTGATTCCGGAGTCTCGCCGTCATGTTTTACCAAAGGTTTCGTATATTGGCTCTAAGGCCAATTCCATTGGAAACCTTGTCTGCCTCAATGCTATTCGGCTAAGAAATACGTATAATCCAGATAATTCCATCATTTTATAAACTCCGCACGCGGGCCTTAGTGTAGACAGGATTTCTCGGAAGGCATTCAACACAGAGGACACGGAGAACACCGAGGGGAAAACATAAATATGGCGCTCACTGGTGTAAATAACCGTTTTTCACGCTAAAATATTATTCTTTTGATCGACAATAAACGAGTCGACGTCCTTGATTTATAACACATAACAACCACTTTTACATCTCTGTGTTCTCCGTGTCCTCTGTGTTGATTGTCTTCAATTTATCATATTTTACACAGAAAAATCGTATTTCTTAGCCGAATAGCATTGTGTCTGCCTATCTAATGGCATCACTATTACTTTACGTTTTAAATTCTTTGTCACGATTGGTATGGTACACCATTGTGCTAGGTAAACCTCATTAAGGACATGTTATGTATCGATTCATTTTATTATTATTTGTTAGTGTTGTTAGCTATTCAAACGGGTATTTATTAGGCGTTGAATTAACCGTGACACCCGATCGTGCTGATGGTGTGTATGCGCCTGCGCAACATGTGACGTGGACAATTGCGGCGAAAGAAAATCCGCCTGCTGATTTAGCATACTCAGTTAAAATAGGGGGCCTTGAAGAGTTAGCGACGGGGACATTGTCTTTCATAGATGATAAGGCGACGGTATCTGCAACTTTATCCGAGCCAGGCACGTTATTGCTGAGTATTCCTCATGATAAAAGGCAAAGTTTTGGTGGTGCTGCTTTTGATTGGCAAAAAATTCCCATTTCGGCTTCAGAGCCAAAAGATTTTGATGCATTTTGGACAAGTAAATTGGCTGAACTCGCAACGGTTCCCATTGATCCACAATTAGAATTAGTCGATTCAGGTGACGCGGATGTACAATTGTGGAAAATTACTATGGGGAATATTCGCGGCAGTAAAATTCATGGTTATTTGGCGCGACCAGTGGGGGATGCGCCATGTCCAGCTATGTTTATTGTGCAGTGGGCAGGCGTTTATCCGTTGCAAAAAGGATGGTCAGTTGGCCAGGCGAAGAATGGTTACTTAGTACTAAATATTATGGCACATGATTTACCAGCTGATAAAGAAAAATCGTTTTATGACGAGCAAAATGCAGGTCCTTTAAAAGGCTATCCACTTATCGGTAATCATGACAGAGAAAAAAGTTATTTCTTACGTATGTATTTATCATGTTATCGCGGCGCCGATTATTTAGCTAGCCGTACTGATTGGAATAAAAAGACGTTAGTGGTCCAGGGTGGCAGCCAAGGTGGTTTGCAATCAATTGTAACTGGTGGTTTGCATCCAGCAGTTACTCATATTACCGCGAATGTTCCTGCTGGTTGTGACCACACTGGTACTTTGGTTAATCGTACGCCAGGATGGCCAGGGTTTATTCAAGTACGCGAAAGTAATGATCTCGACAAAATTACTGAAACGAGCACGTATTATGATGTCGTAAATTTTGCCCGTCGTGTAAAATGTCCAACTTTAGTGGGCATGGGATTAA
>JAHEDF010000607.1 GCA_024641365.1 Planctomycetota bacterium
TGCTACCAGAAACCGCTAAAGATAAACCCAAAGAAGGCAAAGTCATTGCCATCGGCAATGGCAAGATGATGGAAGACGGCAAGCGCCAAGTCATGCAACTCAAAAGCGGTGACCGCGTCCTTTTCACCAGTTACGCAGGCACCGAAGTTAACGTCGCAGGCGAAGAATACTTGGTCATGGAAGAAGGCGATATTCTCGCCGTGATCGAATAACGACCACATAACGATTAGCTAACGCCTAATGCAATAACCCCAGCCAGACATGGTTGGGGTTATTTGTTTTATTATAGATGTATGAAATAATTGAGAATATTACTTATCTTCATCGCCCTCTGACTTTTTATTTTTCTTCGATTTCTTTTCCGCTTTCGGCGATTCTAAACCATCATTCGGTTGATCCCACAAACGATATGGATCATTTAAACGGCGCATCTCTGCTAATAACAATGCTTCCATTTCTTTGCGCTTATCAGCGTATTGTGGATCATCAGCCAAGTTAACTTGATTCGCAGTCGGCGTATTACCAATTAATTTGGCTAATTCAGGATCATGATGTTCGATGAGTAATTCATTCGGATTATCTTTTAAATTAAATAATTGCGTTTCATGAACTGTCCCATCCATCACATCATATTTAATTAGCTTCCAGTCACCTTTCTTAACTGAACGCATCCCAGGTTTAGTCCCACCACAATAAACACCATACATAACATCGCGGACCGTTTCTTTTTCGCCCATCAATACAGGTTTAAAGCTGGTGCCCTCACTGGTTTCAGGAATTGGCACGCCTGCTAAATCGCACAACGTGGACAAGACATCAAGTAAATAAATATTACCCTGCACGCGCTTACCAGCTGCTATGCCTGGGCCTTTTACAATAAAAGGCACACGCCACGTATGTTCATATAAATTTTGTTTGCCTTGAAAGGCATGGCGACCAACTGCGATGCCATGATCAGCCGTATAGATAATATAGGTATTATCTAATTCACCCATTGTTTTTAATTTGTCTAACACCTTACCTATTTGAATATCGATATTTTCGCTGCAGGCATATTCACGTCCCAATTCGTTACGCATGGTAACGGGATCGCGACGTTCCCACACGCCACTAACGCTCACCTCGTCGCGTAATCCTGGATGCCCATGGAAAAACGGCATTTTCGGTAAATAATTTATTGGTAATCCAGGCACATGTTCAAGAACAGGCGGTAGATTTTTTTTATCCGTATGATTTGTTGCGCCATACTTAGATAATATTTCCGGCTTGCCATCGCGTGTATCGTGTGGATGTGAAAATCCAAAATAAATCATGAATGGTTTAGTATCTTTTTTTGCTTCGCGCTCATTTAAATAATTTAAGACTTGCTCTCCATGCCAGGCACTACCGGATTCATCAGTGCCGCCACGTTTGGTGGCATCATGCACTACGGTAAATTGTTTATTTGCACCAGCATAACTATTCCCTTTTTTACAGGTACGCATGGTCGCATAGCCAGCACTATTAAATACCGCACCCATGGTTTGTGATTCGATATCAGCCGGACAGTCCTTTGCACCAGGACCAATTGGTAAATGCCAGACCGTACGACCACTCATAACCATGTGGCGAGACGGGGTACATACTGCACCAGAAAATGATCCCATATGATAGGCGCCATCAAAAACCACCCCTTCAGCTGCTAAGCGATCAAGTGATGGAGTAGTGAGTGAAGACAATTTATTATACATTTGTAAATCAAATGGCGACTGATCATCAGCAATAATAAATAAAATATTAGGGCGCTTTCCGTCAGCGGCATGCACAACACACGGCAATACAAGAACACCCAAAACCATCATTAAAAAAACACAACGAATCGCAGAGGACATAGGAAGCTCCTTCATTTCAGTCTTCACCTTCAAACAAACCGTAACGTGTGTATTAACGTAAGGGTGACAATGTGGAGCTTTTCACCACCTCGAGCTGTGTCTCAATGCGCTTATTTATGAGTATTAACTATATTTATACGGTCTTATGTACTAGGAACACCCTACAAAAATGCTAGTCGTGTAATAGTTGATCGCCAATAAAACAAAGCCGACCCGACAAGATTTACGTAATTCTCCCCATCATGATCACCATTCATTAAGTCGCGCAATATTCACTCGCATCATTTTGCTACTTTAAAAACTGATGACAAAAACGCATACGTTTCCTTTTGCGCGAAATAAGCACAATGATGTACTTCACTCGTCCCGAAATTAAGTACGCGTTTATTGTCTATGGCTAATTCATTCGCCCAATCAGTCATTGAACACGTATCGACTACTAAATCATTGTCGTCTTGGAATAGTTTATCAGCAACCGCGTTACCTAATTGCGTTTTCCACTGCGTTAAATAACGCCATACTTTTAATCCTGGATCTGCTGGACGATAATTTGAACAAATGGCGTAACGATTTGGATTATCAA
>JAHEDF010000608.1 GCA_024641365.1 Planctomycetota bacterium
GGCTCATTACTAAAAGACATACCGCGACCAACAGAGCGGCCACCCACATAAAGGGATGCCCCAAACATGCCGGGAGCCCACGGCATATGACGACCAGAGCGAATTAATACCATGCCCGGATTGTTGCCCATGACATCGCGCAAAGAATTATCTTCGCTCATTCCCATGCGATAGAATGAAATCGGCTTAAATGATTTAATTTTTCGTACATACTTATCGCCTGTTTCTCTTAACGTGCGAAAAAAGCGTTCTGCATCGACATCAATACCGGCAGGGGGACTGGTGGTATTACTAACACGGACGGCTTGGTCGGTATGGACTTCTTGTCGTTGTTCGACAGGGGCATCCGATCCGCGAACGGTTACTAATCCATGAAAGACATGTACTTCGCTTTGACCATCTTCATTGACGTCAACGCCAAATTCTGTTCCTAAATCAACAACTTCAGCCTGTGGTGTCATGACAACAAAACCAATAGCGCTCGGCGGAACATGCGATGACAAGCGGCCTTTAATAAGATCTAATTGTGAATTACTACTTAACCTAAATTCAGCGGGGCATTGAATGACAACCGACACACCATTGTCATAGGACAATTCAATGAGACCAGAGCGCAATTCATAGGTAGTATTTTTTAAATTTGGCTCAGTCCATAATTGATCATTACTATATAATTCTGCGTTAATGTGATTAGAAATATTTGCCACAATTACACCATCATTTTTAGGAATGGCTAATACCCCAAGAATAATAGCTACAACGAGAATGGCAGCTATTTTACTAATTGCTTGCCAAGGCACAAATGAAAGGCGCCGAGCGTTATTAGAGAGACGATCCTTGTGTGTCAGCTCAACAGGTGTTGTTGCAACCAACATACCATGCTCCCATGCCAGGGCGGTATGAATATTGCACATATCTAAATAGAGGGCACGAGCCTGAGTATCAGTTTTTATCCGCGCATTGAGTGCAGATTTTTGTCCTTCATTCAGCGTGCCATCAAAACAAGCAGTCAATAATTCTTGTAGTTCTTTATCTGTTTCAAATACACTCATGTGGCGCTCGTTTTCGCATTGAGCCGGACACATTCAATTAATGCCGCTCGTGCTCTGAATAATAATTGTTTGATGGCATTTACTTTCATGTTGAAACGCGCTGCTAACGAATCGAGCTCAACACCGTCCGTATAACGAGCCTGTAGGACCGTGCGATGGCGATCATTTAAATGGGCTAAGCAGCCATGCATGATGCGCGTTTGCTCATCAAGAAGATTATCACGTTCTTCTACTTCAGCGGCCAACAAGGCAATTGTTTCATCATCAAATACCCATCGTTGTCGTGTTATGCGCTGACGGTGTGCTAAAACCTGGAAATGAGCAACGCGCATCATCCATGCCGGAAAATTTGTTCCCAATTCAAAGGTGTCCGCTTTTTGCCATAAAACGATGTTCGTTTCTTGCATAATATCATTGGCTTGATCAGGGTTTCCGACCAACGACATGACGTACGCATATAACCGCCCTTGATGGGCGGTGAGTAGTCATGGTTAGATGAATATAACCCAATAAATGAGCGCGTTACGGGTGATCATTTCCAGTACATCATGAATGACAATTAGTGAACACAGCATCGATGGGCACAAGACCGCAGTGCCGCAAGTTCTAAGTATAAAACGGCCTATGGTTTACGAACATCGCACAGGGTACCCGGAAGATAGTAAAACACGGATTATTGCAGTAATTTTATAGGCTGAATTCAGGTAAAAGGGCAGCAAACCGCCATATTTAGCCGTGATGCAGGTCGATGGAGTGATGGCCGAGAGCAATAGCATGATGGCCATTATGATTATGTGGCTGGTCGCCACATGGCATGGGTAAAGAGTCAGGAGAAAGCGCTTTCTTGTTGTACAACTCTACATACCTGCTCCCGCTGCTTACGTAAAACTTCGTTAGGAGGGCGGTATGCGAAATAATTTCTCGACTCTCACATGGCTTCATTCTGTTTTACTCTGGTTAATAATACCATTAGCAAATTCTGCAGATCAACCAAATGTGTTATTTATTATTGCGGACGACGCTTCATGTCATTTCGGACAAGCATATAATTGTAATTGGGTAAAAACACCGCACATTGATAAGTTAGCTAAAAACGGCATTACCTTTACTAATTGTTATGCCCCAACGTCAAAGTGTGCACCGTCACGAGCGTCCATCCTGACTGGTCGTAACCCGTGGCAGCTTGAAGAAGCGGCAAACCACATGTGTTTTTTCCCGGCCAAGTACCGATCATTTGGTGACCAATTTGCAGCGGCAGGTATTGCAGGTGGTTCAATGGGGAAAGTATGGGGTCCTGGGGAAGCGGTTGATCAACACGGTAAAAAACGCAATTGGGGCTTGTCGGAAATGAAAGGAGATAAAAGCGGAAATCCGGGTGTAGGCTTCGCTAAATTTTTAGCT
>JAHEDF010000139.1 GCA_024641365.1 Planctomycetota bacterium
GGCCCACATTTACGCGCTGCCAAGTACCAATTCATTCACCCTTGCATAGAGAAAAGACAATTAACCGCAGCGGGCGCAGAGATGGTTTTTAAACAAATCTACAATAAAAATTACCGTTTATTGGCATTTAAAGGCAATGGAATGAGCCAAAATCTTTTATAAATTCCCTCTGCGCCCTCTGCGCCCTCTGCGGTTAATCTGTATTCAATTAAACGTATTTTTCAGGGAAAAACGCGATTATTAGCCGAATAGCATTGTCTCTGCGCCCGCTGCGGTTAATTTGTTTTCAAAAAAAATAACCACGTAGGCGACCTTCCCCAAAGTTGCCACTTGGCGTATTGGTGCATTGTCGGTTAAGTGCGTCTTCGTTTATGCTGACGTTGCCGATTGATGAGATTGTCCCTGCTATTGCTGAAGCTGCGCAAACGCGCCAGCGCTTGGTGCTGACCGCGCCACCTGGGTCAGGAAAAAGTACCCGAGTTCCGCCGTTGTTAGCAGGTATCACAAAAGGACAGACATTTTTATTACAACCACGGCGGGTAGCTACACGTAGTTTAGCAGCGCGCATTGCGGCCGAACAAGGGTGGACCTTAGGACAAGAAATCGGCTATCGTGTACGTTTCGAACGCATTGGAAATGATAACACAAAATTGTGGGTCATGACCGAAGGAACATTAACCAGACGTTTGCAAGACGATCCGTATTTGGATGGCGTTGGTTGCATTATTCTTGATGAATTTCATGAACGCAGTTTACATACCGATTTGGCGTTGGCGTGGTTAGCAGAATTGCAACGCACGGTGCGAGAAGACTTACTCATTGTGGTGATGTCGGCGACCATGGACCCGTTGCCAATTGCAGAATTTTTAAAAAATAAAGATGGCCCTGCACCCATACTAGAAGCGCCAGGTCGGCCATTTCCGGTAACCACGCGTTATTGGCAACAATTACCAGATGCGTGGTTGGATCAACGAGTTGCGGCTGCGGTTACGGAAGCATTACACGATTCAGAGTCCGGTGACGTATTGGTTTTTTTACCTGGGGTTGGAGAAATTCGTGGAGCACAAGCGGCTTTAGATGGACATGTCGATGCGGAAATCGTGCCATTGCATGGCCAATTATCTCCAGCTGAACAAGATCGCGCTTTGCAAGTTAGCGAACAGCGGCGCGTAATTTTAAGTACCAATGTCGCAGAAACATCACTCACTATTCCAGGTGTGCGCACCGTTATCGATAGCGGTTTAGCGCGCGTGAATCGTTTTAATGCGGATACCGGTTTAGATGAATTAGTGTTAGAACCGATTAGCCGTGCGAGTGCTGATCAGCGTGCTGGTCGTGCTGGTCGTACCGCACCGGGACGGTGTTGGCGTTTATGGGCTGCGGTTGCTGATCAACGACGTCCAGCACAAACGGATCCGGAAATTGCCCGCGTCGATTTAGCGCCAACGGCGTTGTTATTAAAAAGTTGGCAAGGCGATGATCCACGTACTTTTCCGTGGTTTGAAGCACCAAGCGCAGAGCGCATTACTGCTGCTGAAGAATTATTAGCATTATTAGGTGCGACTGCCGCACCGTTCGGTGCATTAACTGATCGCGGACGTCGCATAACAAAATTACCGACGCATCCACGTTTAGCGCGTTTATTACTTGATGCAGATGATCAAGGACAGGCATTGATCGGTTGCACTTTAGCGGCATTAGTCGGCGAGCGTGATATTCGATTAACCCCACGTGGTCCACGTCGTGAAGCACCGCTAGCTGATCCAAGTCCGGTTGATGCTATTGATCGTTTAGCATTATTGCATGTTGCCATGGAACGACAATTTCGCAGCGATTTGCGACAACAACTTATTGATCCGCATGCAGCGCGTGAAGCGATGCGCGTACGTGATGAATTATTTCGGGCATTAAGCAAGCAAAAAGACAACACGCCGCAGTCGACGACGATATCAACCGACATGATTATTCAATTATTGTTAGCAGCGTATCCTGATCGCGTTGGCAAACGTTCTGCGAGCGATAGTAATCGCGGCATGGTCATGGGTGGCATAGCCGTAGAAATTGACCGTAGCTGTGGGCTAGTAACAAAATCGGGAACTCCGCGCCCAGAATTATTTTTGGCGTATAGTATCCAAGGCTTAGCTGGTCGCCGCAGCGGCAATACCACGCTGGTACGCCAAGGCGCAGAATTAGACGAACAACTTATCGAACGCGTTTTTCCAGGCAGCATTGGGCGACGCGAACAATTAACCTGGAATCACCAACGCCAACAAGTTGATGCAATTATTGGCTGGTATTATCACGATTTATGTCTGCGCATTGCAAAGGATGGAAGCAAACCAGATCCTGAAGCTGTTGCCGTATTGTTAGCAAAAAATGTAGATGCGTTGCAATTAATAAATAGCGATGACAATGCAGGATCATGGTTGGTTCGCTATCGTTGGTTATCACAAATTTGTCCAGATCTGGCGCTACCGGAAATTTCAAATCAGGACCTCGCAGATATTGTAAGAGATTTATGTAGCGGGTGCCGATCACGAGCTGAGGTACTGGCAAAACCATTATTACCTTGGTTACAAGGGCGATTATCTTTTCAGCAAAGCCAACTCGTCGATAATATGGCGCCAAGTCATTTAACCGTCCCAAGTGGTAGTCACATTAAACTGGATTATAGCGAAGCAAACGCAGACAAAGCACCAGTATTAGCCGTGCGTTTACAAGAATTATTTGGCCTCAGCGAAACACCATGCATTGCTGATGGCCGCATGCCGGTGCTATTACATTTATTAGGGCCAAATTATCGCCCGGAACAAATTACCACTGACCTCGCCAGTTTTTGGAAAAATACCTATCCACAAGTGCGGAAAGATTTGCGCTCGCGCTATCCAAAACACAGTTGGCCCGATGATCCATTAACCGCACCAGCAGTCGCCAAAGGTCGCCCACGAAAATAAGTAAATTAACCGCAGAGAACGCAGAGACAATGCTATTCGGCTAATTATTACGGTTTTCCACTACAAACTAAGTTTTTTGATACCAATTCCGGCTCACTATATCCTAAATAATAAGACACTTACATGGAGGACCGGAGGACCGGAGAAATACCAAGGTGGAAATCCTGTGGTTATTGAAAAAAGCACAGCTTTCCTCTTCGGTTCTCTGGTTCTCCATGTTAATCTGTCTTCGTTTAAACGTATTTTTCAGGGAAAAACGCGATTATTAGCCGAATAGCATTGACGCAGAGAGCGCAGAGATGGTTTCTTTAAAAAATTTACAATAAAAAATGCCATTAATTGGCAGGTAAAGGCCATGAAATGAGCCAAGGTCTTTTTATTAACATCCTCAGCGCTCTCTGCGGTTAATAAATAATTATTCCGGCATAGTTATGGTCAGCACTTTTGCTTCGCCGCCAGCATGCGGAACGACGACGATACGATGGCGATTGGTATCGGCGATATAGAGGTGGGTGGTGTCTGCACTGATGCCACTTGGTTCGTACATTGGTTTATCAAGGCCCGTAATTGCGAGCGTTTTTGTTACTCCCGTTTTTGGATCAACGCTGCGTAGGACATGATTATAGGTATCGGTGACAATTAATAATGGTTCTTTATCTTTATTAATTAATTCAATGCCTAAGGGGTGTTGAAATAAGACGTCTTTGCCAGTCCCATCTTGCAATCCAAAGCCAAATAATTCTTCGCTACCAGCAATGGAGGTAACGTCACCGTTGGAATCATGCGACATGCCACGGATGGTGCTGTCTTCGGAATCAGCAATAAATAATGTCGTGCCGTCAGTGGCGATACCACTTGGTTGTGAAAAGGTGGACTCAGCCAGTTTGCCGTTAATGCAACTTTCGCGTCCAGTGCCCGCGTGCACGGCGAGAATTTTTGTCGCTATATCATAGCGCCACATTTGATGTGAACCGGCCATAGCAATATGAATAATAGTTCCAATGCGCTCAACATCCCACGGACTATTTAATTGCACGCCTTCTGCAGGGCCATCATACTGGCGCAAACGTCCTTGTGTACCGTTACCAATTAAGGTGGAGACGGTATTTGCAGTTAAATCGACCGCGCGTAGCGCATGATTTAAACGGTCCGCAACAAATAAAGTAGTTCCATCCTCAGATAAGGTCATGCCTTGTGGTTCATGAAAAGTGGCCGTGTCGATAGCACCATCATCAAGCGCTGCTTTGCCTGCACCAATAATACGAGTGACCTGTCCAGTTAAATTCGTTTCTAAAATACGATTATGGCCAGTGTCAGCAATAAATAAGCGTTTGCGTGCACCATCAACGAGTATTTTTCCAGGGAACGACAGGGGGCCAGTCGCCGCTAAGTCGGCATCTAATTCAAATTTTAACGGTTTTTCTGCAAGAGTGCCATTTTCACGGCCTTGCGCTAATAACTTTTCAATAACGTCATCTAATAATTGGCGGTGACCTTCACCAGATACTTTGCCAATGGGTTTTCCGGTACTATCTATGACTGCTATGGTCGGCCATGACTCCGCACCAAAGCGCCGCCAAATATTAAAATCACTGTCGACGACCACCGGATGTTCGATTTTATTTCGTAGTACGGCTGCACGAATATTTTCCGGATCTTTCTCATGATCAAATTTTCCAGAATGTACGCCAACCACGATAACTGGTTGGTCTTTATATTTTTCTTCTAAAAATTTTAAGTCAGGAATGACATGAATACAATTAATACAACAATATGTCCAAAAATCGACCACCACGACATGTCCTTTGAGCATCTCTTCACTCAGTGGAACTTTGGTATTAATCCAGCCTTTTCCGCCACTGAATAATTCTCCAGCGCGTAGTGGTGCAGGAGCTGCAGCTTGGTCGTCTGGTTTTTTATCTTCGCCGATAATAAATGTCGTTGTACTCAATGAGAGGGCCAGAGCTAAACTCGTCACCATTGAGCTATGTAAAAATGTGCTGAAATAATTTTGTCTTGTGCTCATCATAAATAGAGACTCCTATTAGCAGTACGGTTTCACCGCACGCCTGTTTGCGTGCGTTTTCGGCGATTTTATGGTGCGTGCCAAACACCTGTAAAAACAGTAACAGCAGGTCCACGCATAATAACCTGCGCATCAGCGTGTTCCCACGTAATATGCAAATCACCGCCGTTTAAACGCACAAGTGCTTCACGACCAGGAATAACGCCGCTCAGAATGGCAGCGACCACCGTGGCACAGGCTCCAGTTCCACACGCTTGAGTTTCACCAGATCCGCGTTCCCAGGTACGCTGTCGCAGTACTGGAATATTCTTTTCGTTTTTTAAGCGACTCACAAATTCAACATTGGTGCGCTTGGGAAATAATGCATGTGTTTCAACGCTCGGACCAATGGTCGTGACCGGATAGGTTTCTGGATTGTTAATAAAACAAACGGCGTGCGGATTTCCCATGCCAACCGCCAAAAGCGCAAGCTGCTCTTTACCAATGCGTAAATTTAAGTCCAAAATGGGACCTTTTTTCTTTATTTTTACGGGCACCTGTTCGGGGGTTAATCGGGGTTTGCCCATAGCAACCGATGCACCAACACAAACGAAACCTTTTTTCAGAAGCGTGACCGATAAAATACCGGCCAACGTTTCAACAGTAATCACTGGGCCTTTTACATGACCATGATCATAGGCAAGTTTTGCTAAACAACGAATGCCGTTGCCGCACATTTCCGATTCGCTGCCATCGGCATTAAACATTACCATGCGCACATCAGCTTTTTTTGATGGCGCTAAAATTATTATGCCATCTGCGCCAACACCTTTGTGACGATCGCTGATCTGTGGTGCCCATGCTGCCAATTGACGAGTAGCTGGAACGGTATCGCGAATTGCGTCTATATAGACGTAATCATTCCCACAGCCCTGCATTTTAGTAAACGGCACTGCGCGTTTCATGACGTGCACGTTCCGTGGCAAAGTGGTTGTTACAACAAGCGAGTAGGATGAGGCTCTGCATCGCTTGCTGGGTAGCTGGCTCAACAAGTGGTGGTAGATGTGGTATATGCGCAGCTTATTGCAGATCGCTTTTTATATCGGCTGCTTAGTGCTTGGTACATCGTTAAAAGCTCAGGCGCATAGTAGCACCTTTATTTTTGCACTTTTGGAAGTCGATGCGAATGGCGATGTCCGCATATCCGTGACCATGGACGTGGGTGAGAATGCGTTGGTAGATAATGACGAAGAAGCACGTGAGGTGTTAACAAAAGCCTTACGCGTAGAAATCGATAATACGGTGTCGTCGTTAAGTGATTGGGGTAAAATGCGTTTCGAACACCGCGATCAACATGACGCCGATGCGCCAGGAATTAGTCGTGATAATGAAAAACATCCATTACTGACAGGCATATGGCAAGGGCACTTTACTAATAAACCATTTATTTTGCATACGGCTGAACGAACACCATTTGATATCATATTATGGACACGTGATCCGGCTATTATTGCTGGGGGCAAAAAATCGCTGATGCTGATTGTTGGTGACGTATCACCGTTAATTACCTATCCACCACCAGCGCCCTTTCCGTGGGCGATTGTACTGATGGTGGTGGGCGCAGTGATTGGAGTGGTACTTGGTCGGCGGACTCAACGCCCTGCGGCAGTGACTGAATCGTAGCCACCATCACCTCAAGTAGCGGCCACAAGCACCGCTTTTGGGGAAACGCCACATGATGTCTCGGTTCGCGATACAAGTGGCCGAAGATGGGAAAGCGTTTGGTTGCGTAATTCCTAAGAGACGCCTAGGTTTCGCACCTCTTTAGCGCGTGGTAACCCAACAAGGCGCGACCACGGCGTTCATAAAAAAGGAAAGCTCATGAAAATCTATCGCACGGATGTTGGTGCTGTGGTGGAAACGGCAAGCGGTTTATCATTACTTGCGGATTTTAATTGGACGAGCTTGTTCCGTGAAGGTGATCCAATTTCTTTTATACAAAATAAATTAGCTGCAGCGAAACCACTCAGTGGTAATTTTACCGCCTTGGCACCTATTACCACACAAGAAGTGTGGGCGGCTGGTGTCACGTATTATCGCAGTCGCAATGCGCGCATGGAAGAATCAAAAGATGCTGGTGGCGGCGATTTTTATTCACGCGTGTACGATGCGGTGCGTCCAGAATTATTTTTTAAATCACCAGCACATCGCGTTGCTGGTCCGGGCACGCAGGTGCGCATTCGTAAAGATTCAAAATGGAATGTACCAGAACCGGAATTAACTTTAGTTATTAATGTCGCGGGAAAAATTATTGGCTACACCATTGGCAATGACATGAGTAGCCGTGATATTGAAGGTGAAAACCCACTCTATTTACCACAAGCGAAATCGTATGACCAAGCAGCGGGATTAGGTCCATGCATTTATTTAACCAATGATCCATTACCGACAACGACTGCCATTCGCTTAGTTATTTCACGCGACGGTAAGGAAATGTTTAATGGCAGCACGACCTTGGAACAACTTAAACGCAAACCTGATGAACTCGTCGAGTTTTTATATCGTGAAAGCACCTTTCCAGATGGCAGTTTTTTAATGACCGGAACTGGTATCGTGCCACCCAATGAATTTACCTTATTGCCGGGTGATACGATCGCTATTTCGATCGATAACATCGGTACCTTAGAAAACACCGTCGCCCCTATTCGTTAACCACCTTTTTTCACACAACTATTTTGGAGCATAGACCATGGCATTACATGGAAAAAATTTCATCGCTGGCGTTGCTGGTTCTTCATCACAAAAAACCTTCACTGCGATTGATCCCACAACAAACTCAGCTTTAACTCCAGCGTTTGAAGAAGCATCACTTGCTGATGCTGATAAAGCAGCCAAAGCAGCTGCAGAAGCTTTTGTCATTTATCGCCAAACCACGCCACAACAGCGTGCCGAATTTTTAGAAGCAATTGCCACCGAAATAGAAGCACTTGGTGATGAATTAATTAAACGCGCCGTTTCAGAAACCGCATTACCGGAAGCGCGTATTACCGGTGAACGTGGCCGCACCACCGGACAATTACGTGCCTTTGCTGCTTTAGTGAAGGAAGGTTCATGGATTGATGCACGCATTGATTTAGCCATGCCGGATCGCAAACCATTACCGCGCCCTGATGTGCGTCGCATGTTAATGCCACTTGGTCCCGTGTTAGTCTATGGTGCCAGTAATTTCCCATTGGCATTTAGCGCAGCCGGAGGTGATACCGCATCAGCGTTAGCAGGTGGCAACACCGTGGTATTAAAAGCACATCCGGCACATCCTGGGACGTCAGAATTAGTTATGCACGCCGTTGCCAAAGCGATTGCCACCTGTGGCTTACCGGCTGGCACGGTGAATTTAATTCAATCAGTTGATACCGCAGTCAGCACGGCATTAGTGAAACATCCATTAATCATGGCTGTTGGTTTTACCGGATCATTGGGCGCTGGTCGCGCAATTTATAATGCCGCCGCCGCACGTCCGGTTCCCATTCCGGTATTTTCAGAAATGGGCAGTATAAATCCGGTCTTTATTATGCCCGGCGCCATGAGTGAACGCGCTGCCGCCATTGCCGAAGGATTTGTTGGCTCGCTCACCATGGGCGTTGGTCAATTTTGTACCAATCCAGGCGTTGTCGTTGCGCAAGCCTCACCGGACTTGGATGTTTTTCTAAATAAGGCCAGTGAATTAGTAGGAGCCGCTGCGCCAGGAACCATGTTATATGAAGGTATTCGCTGTCGTTACGAAGAGAGTGTTGAGGCACTGTCGAAACGAACCGGCGTCACAAAAGTTGCAAAAGCATTGCAACCAGCAGACGTCAAGAAAACCCAAGTCGGTGCTTATTTATTCCGTGTTGACGCCAAACAATTTATTGCTGACGAAAATTTACGTGAAGAAGTATTTGGACCAGCATCGGTTGTCGTGGTCTGTTCTTCTGCCGAAGAAATGGCAGCGGTTGCGGCGTGCATTCCTGGGCAA
>JAHEDF010000609.1 GCA_024641365.1 Planctomycetota bacterium
TGGAGCAGATTTATTATGTCGCCACCAGCGCGTGTGCGTAAAAAGCGTGTCAATTTCTGATAGATCTAAATAAAGGTGATATAAACGATACGAAAATGTATGATTCTTAGGAATTTGACGATGATGCGTAACGGTGCCTTCATAAATAGCACTCCGATACGTCAGCGACCCAGATTCTTGGTTGGTATCCATTAGGCTACGCTCATGTGTGGCGTTTCAATGCCAGTGGCACCCAATACGTCAGCGTCCAAAAATTGTGCAACTCGCAGAGCGCTTTTCACCCCATCTTCATGAAAACCGTAGCCCCAATACGCACCACAATAAAAAGTGCGATTGACGCCATTAATGTCATGCCAGCGTTTTTGTGATGCGACCGCATCACTACTATAATGCGGATGTTGGTACATGATGCGTTTAATTATGCGTCCAGGCGCAATCTCGCCATTAGGATTTAAAGTAACGAGAAAACGTTCAGGGGCATCAATCCCCTGAAGCGCATTCATGTCATACGTCACTGGCACGGGTGCCTGTTCATCCGCTCCCATGCGATAATTCCATGCCGCCCACGCCAATTTTCGTCGTGGCATGAGATTAATATCGGTATGCAATATCGCCTCATTTTTTGTGTAGGTAAATGCGGATAATACAGCTTGTTCTACGTCACTTGGATCGGCCAGTAATTGTAAGGCTTGGTCGCCATGGGCCGCAATGACGACCTGATCAAAATGCTGAACACCATCAGCAACGTGCAATGCCACGCTATCAGCGTGACGTTTAATGGACTGAACTGGCGTATTAATAAAAATACGCTGTTTAAATGGTTCAATGAGTGGCGCGATATAACTCTTAGATCCACCGCTTATGACGCGCCATTGTGGACGATCATCGACCGATAACATGCCATGATTTTTGAAAAACTGTACAAAATAACGTGCTGGAAATGAACGCATGGCTGCTGTGCCAGCGGACCAAATAGCACCACCCATTGGCAATAAATAATGTTCAACAAAAGCATGCGAATAATTGTTTTCTTTTACGTATTGTCCCAGTGTGATCGTATTGTTTTCATCGTCCAATAATTTCGGGGCCTCTTTGCCAAAACGTAAAATATCACCAATCATTTTATAAAAAGATAATTTGAAAAAATTACTACGTTGTGCGAAGAGCGTATTTATGGAGGTGCCATTATATTCAAATCCATTACGCGGATCATAGACACTAAAGGACATCGTGGTGGGCTGAGATTTTACACCAAGGATATCCATTAATTTAATAAAATTTGGATACGTCCAATCATTAAATACAATGAACCCAGTATCGACCGCATACGTTTTGCCAGCGAGCGGCACAGCAATGGTGTTGGTATGTCCACCAATATACGAACCGGCTTCGAAAATAGTCACTTCGTGACCAGCGTGGTGCAGCGACCATGCGCTCACCAATCCTGATATACCTGAACCAACGATGGCGATTTTCATTCCAAAACGTTCAAAACGTTCACATCAGATGCAACCTAACCTTTGGTGATCCTCCGCAAAGGAGGTCGACTATTTATGTAACATAAGTAACATCAATAAGATAGGGATATTAATGTGGTATGCCTAGGTGTGGAACTGTGCAGCACCCTGATTGGTGAATCCAAGGGCCAGTCACCAATTAAGAGAACTACATACACACGGAGGTTGATAAGCTGGTAAATCATACTTTGTAAGATTAGTGCGAGTTGTGCCTAGTTGCAGAGTCACAATAAAAAATAATTCCCGTGTGGATGCGAATTAAATTACAATTCGAAGTAATGATTAATGAGATTAGCCTGTGTCTATGATAAAAATTTATATTTTGTTTAACGGCCTACTTTATTGCGCGCTGGCAGTCTGGTGTGTGTTATTTCCAGATACGACCGCGCGATTTTTAGGATTAACACCAACTACAGTTGCCGGACAATCTGAATTTCTCGCTGTCTATGGCGGTCTTCAAGGTGGTTTAGGATTATTTTATTGCCATGCGTTTATTAAAAAAACCTATGAACACGCGGCTCTTATTATGTCATGTTATATCTATGCAGGATTAGTATTATTGCGTTCAGTAACGATTATAACCGAAGGATTTTCCGCAGTGGGTAATGCGCAGTTTTTATTTTTATTAGAATGCACCTTGGCAATTCTGGCTTTCGTTGCGTTAAAATATAGTCACAAACAGAAAGCTATTTAATATAAAAATGCAGTTACCTTTGCGGCTATTTTATTGCATAACGGTATGGACCGCTCTTTATTTTATATAGAGCAATCATCATGACTAATAGACAGGTATCTGTCACAAATTGGCAATCGACTGTCGTTTTAGGCATGCGGCCTATCTAACAGGAATATCTCATGTGCTTTAGACGATCGTGGAAATGTCAGTTATATGGCTATGAAGCAGGCATTGTATGCGTTGGTACGCACAGGAA
>JAHEDF010000610.1 GCA_024641365.1 Planctomycetota bacterium
CGCAGATGCGCAAGTTCCATGTGAGCGCTTGATGCTGAACCCCTCTTGACGCTGGGTTGTCAGCAGAACCATGCCGAGCTGCCTCAGGAGCCATGATGGACCCCATAAATGCGCTAAAAGCAGTTGTCATGGGCGTGGTTGAAGGCCTCACAGAATTTTTACCGATATCGTCGACTGGCCACCTGATTGCGACTGCGGAACTAATTGGCTTTTACATGACTCCGGAAGAGCAGCAATTTCGTCATTTGTTTGAAATAGTTATTCAATTAGGAGCCATCTTAGCGGTTATTGCCTTATTTCGCCAACGCGTGTGGCGCGTCGTCAGCACCTTACATAATGATGCCAGCTCTCGTGAATTTGTCTTAAAATTATCTGCGGCTTTTATTCCAGCTGGCATCGTTGGTTATACGATGCATAAAATTGTTGAAGAATATTTAATGAATACCGGAGTGGTTGCCGCCATGTTAGCACTTGGTGGCATTGTTATTATTGTCCTAGAGCGGCGCAAAGAGCAAAAAGTTATTTACGAAGATGCCATGGCCTTGCCATGGAAAGTTGCCATTGGCATTGGCTGCTTTCAATGTCTGTCTATTTTACTGCCAGGCGCGTCTCGAGCAGCTGCCTCTATTTTAGGCGGCATTGTTTTAGGTTTACATCGACGAGCGGCGACCGAATTTTCTTTTTTTCTTGCCATACCGACCATGTTGGCAGCCACTACCTATTCACTGCTGAAACATCGTGATTCCATTCAGGGTGAAGGATTGGGCATAATCGCCATTGGCTTTATTGTTTCATTTATTGTCGCATGGATTGTCATTGCCTGGCTAATCAAATTTGTGTCTTCCAATACCTTTACTGTTTTCGGATGGTATCGTATCATAGCTGGATTTATCTTGGCAATTTTAATTGTATCTGGCGTTATTTCGTTGGAGGGATCGTAAGTCATGCCATTGATTGTTTTCGAAGGAATTGATGGCTGTGGCAAAACGACGCAGGTCGAACGATTAAAAAAACGTCTTACGACTATGGGGGAAAAATACCTCCATGTTCGTGAACCAGGTGGTACTGTTCTTGGTGAAAAACAACGCAATTTATTATTAGATCCCGCTACGCAGGCCTGTCCAACTGCCGAATTATTTGGTTACCTGCAAGCACGTGCACAATTATGCCATGAAATAATCGGGCCAGCATTAGCTGCTGGAGAACTTGTTATTTTAGATCGCTTTTATCATTCAACATTAGCATATCAGGCCTATGGCTTAGGGCTCGACCTAGTGGCTGTTCGTGCTGCAATTGCTTTAGCGATTGGCAACGTGAAACCTGATATTGTTTTATGGCTCAAGGTCGATCCAGCAGAAGCGGTGCGTCGTCGCGCTGCTGCTCGCGGACAAGATCGCATTGAAGCACGCGGTCTCGCTTACCAAGAAAAAGTCCACGCCGGTTATCAGGCATTGGTAGCAACTGATGGGATTATTGCCATTGATGCTGCCGTCGATGCCGATGCCATCGAAACAATTATTTGGCAGCAACTCACATCAATAATTGGATAATATTATTGTCGAATATGTCGGCGATAGGCTCGTGGACTTTTGCCCGTATGCCGTTTAAAAACTGCACTAAAATATAATGGGTCATCATATCCTAATTGATCAGCAATATCCATACAGGACTGGTCTGTACTCGCTAACGCTTCCTTGGCGCGCGTCATCATAATTTGATGAGCGTAATTAAGCGGTGTGGTTTGCAGTGATCGTTTAAATAAACGATGGAGGTGAGAAACTGAAACACCCACACGCGCAGCAACGCGTGCCACATCAAGATCTCTCGCAGCACAGCCTTTGAGAATTTTAATAGCCGCAGCCACAGTTGGATTATCAAATGAACTATTTTCAATAATTTGTTCATGCACAGATACATGCAGCAATAAATGATATGCCTGTGCAGACAATGTCTCAAATGTACCCTTTTCATTTTGCTGCATGGTGCGGCGAATAAGCGATAAACGCTGTTCTACTGCGTCGCCATCTTGTAATTTAATAATCGGAGCCCAATTCGCGAGCATATGCGACACTAAAATTCCACTCATAGTTAAAGCCGTAAATCGAGCCGGTTCGTCACCAGTTGCCGCGATTCGACCAGTGCGGATAAAAATGCATGTTCCTGCAGACACGACGGTCGATTGTTGTTGCTGCTCAATAGTTATTTGTCCTGCCATCACGTAAATAAATTGACATGCCGCTTGGTTTTCAATGCTCCACAATTGTTGTTCTTTAATGACGACATCGTCGAGGCGTTCGACACAAATAGGCAGCCGCATGGTCGGTTGTTCTGGGGTCCATGACCACGCGACTGGAATTGTCGATAACGGTTGGCGTTGGGACACCTGTTCTGGATGCGCTAACAACGCGGTGGCACTCAACATAGATATGCTCCTCGCAAGATGCG
>JAHEDF010000611.1 GCA_024641365.1 Planctomycetota bacterium
CTGAGGACAAAGCTATAATCCTGGAATTTCTTAAAAGCGAGGAGCAGAAATTGCAAATATGTGGTATAAATGCAGCCGCTTTATCCAAAGACAAACAATTTGCGCCATTTATTCATAACTTTACAGCAAACGCGAATAAATCCATTCGGTTACGGGCCATTAAAGCAGCAGGGCGATTTGATTATCAGCCAATACGTGAAAGTTTAAAAGCAATTGCAACCACTGAAACAGATAACGACATGGCTGTTGCTGCTATTAAAAGTTATCTTTTTATGCCGACTTGGTGCGAAGATCTCTTAGTCTTTATGAAATTACCACAACCGGAACGTCGTGCTGCTGCACTTAAATCAATTGATTATGATGCGAAATTTAGCAAAGATCAAATAGACAAAATAAGAGAATTAGAATATGACCCAGATGAAAATGTAGTTAGCGCATTTAATGACATGAAATGGCGAATAGATTCTTTAAAAAAGAAAAAGTAACGAAAAAATAACGTAGACTTACTTCCCAACCCGCTCAATCAAAGGATCAGCAACTCCCGCTTCGCGGAAACCTTTAGCGCGTAATTCGCACGCAGGACACGTTCCACACGGAGGCACTTGTCCGTTATAACACGTGTGACTATACGCTAATAAATCTAAACGCCCTAATTCAATAATCATTTTTACCGTTTCAGCTTTGGTTAAATGCATCAACGGAATATGAATGGTAAACGGTGCAGCCATGCCGGTGCGTAAACTTTGTTGTAAAGCCGTCATGGTATCAGCACGACAATCTGGATAACCACTATAATCGGTTTGGCAGACACCGGTCACTAATTCTGTAATTCCACGCTGATAGGCGTACGCCGCCGCCAAGGTAATAAAAATTAAATTGCGACCGGGTACAAATGTGTTTGGCAAATTATCATGTTCACGAACGCCAGATGCGACGTCTTCAGTTCCAGTTAATGCATTGCCACCCAGGGCACTAAAACTATTGCAAGGTATAACGGTTTGCGGGATGCCTGCTTGCTTGGCGATGGCAGCAGCGGCAGCTAATTCAACGTGATGCCGCTGTCCGTAATCGATGGTCACCGCATAAACATAACGAAATCGCTTTTGTGCCCACGCGAGACAGGTCGCGCTGTCTTGTCCTCCAGATAATAAAATGACGGCGGCATGGGGATTGGGCTGCATATGGAGCACCATGAAGGGCAGCTGTGCGGCGACAAGGTACGGAATTGCTACAGTTTCTGCGGACCGGACCACCAATTACAAAATAATCGTATTCTATTTGTTCTTACGCTTGGGTTTAATCACCATATCATGTGGCTCGTATTCGTCTTCGATGATTGGCTGGGGCTTGGCAGGCGTCGGTTGCTTAATGAGCGCCGAAACTCGTTTTGCTAATTCTAACGCTTCTGTATCTAATTCTTTATCCGCGACCTTTTTTTTGCGATGTAGCTTAGTTGTTTGTGCGATCTGGGCCATAATTACCATCGCTCCGGAAGTAGTGAGAAGATAAATCAAACGTAACACAAAAAAAAGTTATAGTATCCCCCCTAGTAGGTAAGTTCCTAACGTTGTGTGTGAGTTGCAGCGCATAGTACCATTTCGTGGACGAACACTGCTAAAGCATTTGAGATTACGAACTCTGGGCCAATCTGCGAGCGTCATGCCAGATCAGTTTACACTTAAAGCACCCTACCATCCGATGGGAGATCAACCTACCGCCATCGCTGATTTAGTTGCTGCTATTTCGAGCGGCAAACACGCCTCCACATTATTGGGCGTCACCGGCAGCGGCAAAACATTTACCATTGCGAATGTTATTGCTCAGGTGCAAAAGCCGACCTTAGTTTTATCACATAATAAAACTCTAGCAGCACAACTCTACAGTGAGTTTAAAGGATTTTTCCCTGATAATGCCGTCGAATATTTTGTCAGTTATTATGATTATTATCAACCGGAAGCGTATGTACCTGGGAAAGATCTCTATATTGAAAAAGAATCGTCTATAAATGAAGAAATAGATAAATTACGCTTATCGGCAACGCGCAGCTTATTATCGCGCCGCGATGTTATTATCGTGGCTTCAGTTTCATCAATTTATGGCTTAGGTTCGCCGAATAGTTATCAAGATTTAACCGTCCAAACAGCGGTTGGCATGCAAATTAACCGCGATGACTTACTGCGCGAACTGCTAAAAATTCAATATAGTCGCGGTGATCTTAATTTCCAACGTGGTAAATACCGTGTCCGTGGTGATGTGGTTGAATTGTGGCCAGCCTACGATGACGCTGCGATACGGATTTCATTTTTTGGCGATGAAATAGAAGAAATTGCCACTATTAACACTTTAACTGGGGAAATTTTAGGCCGTCACGACAAGCTCAATATCTATCCGGCGAAACATTTCGTGGTTGAAGAGCAAACCTTGGAAAAGGCTATTACGGACAT
>JAHEDF010000140.1:0-7893 GCA_024641365.1 Planctomycetota bacterium
ATGGTGATGTACTTGAAATTGCGAGCACCGATCCAGTTCAGGGAACAACATTTTATATTTTAAAACAACGGAGTGATCCTGAATTAGCAACAGCGTCACCAATCGAACGTCAAACGCATGAATGTTTACAGTGTCATGATTCAACGAGTTTTACGGGCGGTGTTCCCGGATTAGTAGTGCGCTCGGTTTATACTGCTGCAAACGGTCGTCCCGTATTAACAGCTGGTAGTCATGTGACAGATCAACGTAGTCCGTGGGAAAAACGATGGGGGGGTTGGTATGTGACAGGCACATATGGTAATAATGTTCATATGGGAAATGCGTTATTCCCTAACGATGTCACACCTGAAAATGCCGATTTATCGAATAGTACAAAACATGTCACGTTAGAAAATTTAATTAATACAAAACCATACTTGACGCCACATAGTGATGTCGTCGCGCTTTTAGTTTTAGTTCATCAAACACAAATGCATAATTTATTAACCCGAGCCTCCTATGAAGCGCGCAAAGCATTACGTGATGATAAAGTTATGAATGAAGTACTAGAACGTCCTGTCGATTTCAGAAGTGATACAGCTAAACGTCGCTTGGCGTATGTCGGTGAAGCACTCCTGCGTCATTTATTATTTGTCGATGAGGCGCAATTACCTGCGGCAGTAACGGGTAGTTCGACATTTACGACGGATTTTCAAAATCAGGGACGACGAGATAAAAAAGGACGTTCCTTACGTGATTTAGATCTCACAACACGATTGTTGCGTTACCCGTGTAGCTATTTGATTTATAGCCCATCTTTTGATGCATTGCCGTTACCGATAAAAGAATTTATCTATGACCGTTTGCTACAAATATTAACCGGAGCAGATCAATCTGATGCGTTTAGTCATTTAAACGCGGACATGAGACATGCGATTTTAGAGATTCTGGTAGCCACTAAAGACGAGTTACCAGCTGAGTACGCACGCGCTCTCGCCGGGTCTGTAAACAGCCCATAAAAGTTTAAACAAGATGAGATGAAGTATGGCAGGCTAAATGGGTGCTTTGGGTGGAGCATGTGCCTATTTTGTTGCGTCCTTTGATACACTTTGACTGCGTTATCTTGACTCGGTAGGTGCTGACCGCACCGTCTGGCTATTCTACAAGAAGCAGCAAGGGCGGAGCTACCGAATGGGGAAAGCAAAAACTGATCAGATACCGACCTATCGTTTGGGTTTAGACCTAGGCGGGACAAAAATACATGCTGTTATTATTAATAAAAAAGGAAAAGTGTTAGCTTCGTCACGTCGCTCAACCAAAGCTGAGGACGGTTATAAGGCGGTTTTAAAACGTTTACAAACGACCGTTAAAGAAGTCATCGAATTCGCAAAAGTGAATAAGAAAGAATTTCCATCAATTGGGCTAGGCATGCCAGGTCCAATTGATGAAGAAAAAGGGATGGTGCGAATTGCTCCTAATTTGGGTTGGGAAAAAAAGATGGTATCAAAAGATTTGCAGAAATTAATCGGCCATCGTGTGGTACTCGGTAACGATGTTAATTATGGGGCTTTAGGTGAGGCGGTTTACGGTTCAGCTGCTGGGGCGACGAGTGCCTATGCTGCATTTGTCGGAACGGGATTAGGCGGCGGATATATTTTAAAAGGCCAATTGGTTAACGGAAAGCATGGATTTGCTGGTGAGATTGGTCATATCCCAGCTCCATTTGGTGATTCAATATGTAAGTGTGGTTTAAAAGGGTGTTTGGAAACGTTAGCGAGTAAGACTGGAATTATTCGCTTAATTCAAAATGAGGTAAAAAACGGAACAAAATGTTTTTTGGAACTCAAGAAAAATAAAAAACCAAAATCATCACAAATTCGAAACGCATATTTAGGTGGATGTCCGGCCACTAAACGAGCATTACAAACATCGTGTCAGTCATTAGCATGGGGATTATCAAGTGTTACGTCTGTAATAGACCCTGATGTATTTGTATTAGGTGGTGGCATTATGGAGGCCTTGGGAAAAGAACTCATTCCATTAATTTGCAATAATTTTAGCAAATATAGTTTAATATACCGTCACCACCTCCCCGATATACGCTTAGCGGCTTTGGGAGACGATGCTGTTGCAATTGGAGCAGCAGTGGCCAGTACTGAGCCACCAGGAGTGGTACATGGGTAATAAAGATTCTCAGGATAAAAATAAGGCAGATTCGCAGAACTGCGTACTTGTTGTTGACTGTGGGACCAGTTCAGTGCGAGCATTTATTGCCCAAATTCCAGTGCAAGGAAATGATTTCCACGTTTTAGAAGATCTCTCTTTTCCTGTCGATTTAACAGAATCATTTGTGAGCGGGAAATTATCACGTCAGGCCATGGATGGCGTTGCAGAAGCTTTTGCTGCAATTATGGAATCAGCAAAAACATACGGTGTCACCCGCATGCGTGCGGTAGGAACGTCGGCATTACGCGAAGCAATAAATTCAGATGTGCTGGTCGAGCGCTTACGCAGTTATTTAAAAATTGATCTCGAAGTCATTGATAATGCTGAAGAGGCACGATTATATTCAGATGCCTTACGCATATTGCTGCAGCGCTCTGAGCGTAAATTACCTGGTCGCACGTTATTGGTAGATTTAGGCGGCGGATCAACCTGCATCGGGCTTATTAATCGCGGAAAATTAATTCATTCAGTTGATGAGCATTACGGTTCCGTACGTATTTTAGAGCAATTTGAAGAATTACGTGATAATGCTGAATTCGCCATGACCATTGATCGTTATGCGATGGGTGCAGCGCGTATGATTTTGCACCGCTTGCCCGTTGGCAAGATTAATCATTTAGCGATTACTAGTGGTGATGTGCGTAAACTATGTTCCTTGCTGCGACCAAATTCAGCAAAGGGATCAATCCAACCACTGGCGGTAAAAGATGTCGCGGCGTGGTATGAACGCATGTTAGGGATGACTCCGACTGAGCGCGCCCAGGCATGTGGAACGGATGTTTATGGCGCTGCTTTATTATTACCTGCCGCTAGCTTGCTTAAGCATTTAAGTAGTGAAATAGCCAGTGGGCGAATTTTAGTGCCGTATTTAACTTTACGAGATGGTTTACTTGCCGATCAATTACCCGGTTCGCATGGGTCATATTATCTAAGTGCTTCTGATTTATTTGCAGAAGGTAGCCAATTGGTCGCGCGATATGGTGGCAATTTAGCGTACGCACATAATACAGCTAGTTTAGCCGCCCAAATATTTGATCAAACGATGGCATTGCATGGTTTAAGTGAACGTGAACGTGTGTTGTTAGAATTCTCGGCGTTGGTGCATGATATTGGTTCTTATGTGAATGTTCGAAATCGCCATAAACACTCAATGTATATTATTCAAGCGGTCGACATAGCGGGACTAACTGCAATTGAAAAAGAAATGGTCGCTAATATTGCCAGGTATCATCGAAAAAGTCAGCCAGAATACCATCATATTGAATTTCAATCATTGCCGCGTGCAAAACGAGTTGTGGTATCGTACTTAGCGGCGATTTTACGCTTGGCATATGGTTTAGATGTTGAACGTATGCAGCGCATTAAAAAAGTACGTTGTGAGGTAAGTAAAGGAAAATTATTAATGCATGTAGATAGGCGGCAAATAGCCCTCGAAAAATGGTCGCTCGATAATAAATCCGGCATGTTCTCAGATGTTTTTGGATTGGACGTGGTTGTTGTGCCACGGGAGGAAATATGAGTCATAATGATGTATCCACAACTTCCCGCAGTGTTTCCCAACCACAGTTGGCGTCAACGAATCCGTTGGATGATCGTTCTCGTTATTTAAGTCGTGAGTTATCGTGGTTGGCATTTAATCGTCGCGTTTTGGAAGAAGCAGAGGATGTCAATAAACCACTCTTAGAGCGGGTCAAATTTTTAGGAATTGTCAGTTCAAACTTAGATGAATTTGTCATGGTGCGTCTTGCTGAAGTGCATGCCTTGGCGCATCAACGTGGCACTGGTGGTGTTGAATTTCCTGAAACACATTACGCACCAGCATTATTGGATGAATTACGAGCTAGCATTAATCAATTAGTGGCTGATCAGTATAATTGTTGGCGAAATGATGTTGCTCCCCGATTAGCAAAAGAAGATTTTGTCATTGTCCCGCCAGAAAAGTGGACAGCTGATGACCAAGTAACGTTGCGAGCTTATTTTCGCAATCAGCTTGAGCCCATTCTAACACCATTAGGAGTTGATCCTACTAAACCATTTCCAATGGTCGCGAATCGCGGATTAACAGTTGCAGTACGCTTAAAACCACAGGTTGTCACACCGGAAACGCGGCCTGGTGACCGCACCGCATTAGTTGGAATTCCCTCAGGCAATCGCCTCATAACGTTAATTGAAGGGGTAGGTCGCTACGCATTAGTTGAAGATGTTGTCGCTAATCACATCGAGTTTTTATTTCCAGGGTACACCATTTTAGGAAGCTGTTTATTTCGATTAACCCGTGATGGCGCTTTAGAAATTGATGAAAACCAAGCAGCGGATTTACTCAGTGAAATTGAACAAGAATTATCCAATCGTGATCATAGTAATGCGGTGCGATTAGAAGTTGCCATGAGTGGCGAAGCCGCATTGCGAAAATGGTTGCAAAAGGCATTACAATTAGATGAGGCGGATATTTATCCCATAAAGGGACCGTTAGATTTAACCATGTTATTTGGTATTGGCGACCGTCTCGAACGCCCTGATTTACGAGACCAACCATTAACGCCGACGCTATATCCCTCGCAGTGGAGCGATCCATTTGCAGCGATACGTGCAGGTGAATTTTTAATTCATCATCCCTATCAAAGTTACCAACGCGTTGTTGAATTAGTAGAGCGAGCAGCAGAAGATCCACGGGTATTAGCTATCAAACAAACCTTGTACCGTGTTTCAGCAACATCGCCAATTATGCGAGCGCTGATGCGTGCAGCGCGCGCAGGAAAACAAGTTACACTGTTAATAGAATTGAAAGCGCGATTTGATGAAGCAACCAATATTCGTTGGGCACGTGCTTTGGAAGAAGCTGGGGCACATGTAGTTTATGGATTAGTGGGATTAAAGGTGCATGCGAAATTATTGATGATTATTCGGCGCGAAGACGATGGAATTTGCCGTTACTGTCATATTGGAACGGGAAATTATAATGACCGGACGGCTAAATTATATACGGATTTAAGTTATCTGACAACAAATGAAGCCGTTGGTCGCGACGTAGCTGCCTTATTCAACATGCTAACTGGTTATAGTCAGCCGCCAGAATGGGAGCGTTTATTAGTCGCTCCTATGAATATGCGCAGTCGATTCGTTCAATTAATACGCCAAGAAGCTGAACATGCCATGGCAATGAAAGAGAAGAAAGGCAAAAAAGGCGGACGAATAATTGCGAAATTCAATAGTTTAGTTGACCAGGGTATCTGCGATGAATTATATGCCGCGAGTCAAGCAGGCGTGCAAATTGATTTAATTGTGCGTGGTATGTGTATTTTACGCCCGGGCGTGCCAGGTTTATCTGAAAATATTACTGTTCGATCAATTGTGGGACGTTTATTAGAACACAGCCGTATTTATCACTTTGATAATGGCGAAAATCCGGTGACGTTTATTGGCTCTGCTGATTGGATGTCACGTAATTTAGACCGACGTGTCGAATGTATGGTTCGCATTGAGGATAAAAAATTACGTGAACGATTAATGGGGATTTTAGAATGCTGTTTAGCTGACAATGTCCAAGCACGCCTCTTGCAAAGCGATGGTAGCTATACGCGCATTCGCCCAACAAAAGGCCAAGCGATTAGAGCAAGTTTACAAGATTTATTAGCTGAAGGCGCAAGCATCGAACCACATGTCAGTGATGAAGAACGCGTAGCCCAAGAATTTAAACCACGACGTAAACGAACGAAAAATAAATAGAGCTGTCGAAACGTTTTAAGGGTAGCTTTAATTACCTTGTTAAGACGGACGGTTTTCTGGCTCTAGACCTTTACGGTAACGATGATCAGGCCCAGGGTTATCTAAGTTATCAACCCAGCCCGCTTGTGACGCGGGAAATGCATCATAAGCAGGAATGTACGGTTTTAAATCATAGACCGGTGAGCCATTTAATATGTCACATTCTTTTATAGTTATTCGAGGCCCACTTATCGCTATTAACTGTACGCATGATAAGCCCAAGGCATTCGGACGGTCAGGAGAACGTGTTGCTAAAATACCGCGTTTAATTTTATCGCGTGGGGGTATGATTTGTTGTTTCCAGCCTTTGCTGTAACAAAATCCGAACACCACCCAAATACGCGAAAAACCAATTAAATCTTTAAGGGTATTTTGCAACCCTGGACGAAGGACGATGGTTGCTTCAACCGCTTCACCAACATTAGCTTGGCGCGGCGCTTCTTCACGCCACTGAAAAGGTGAATGCACCATGCCGATTGGCTTGAGTACATGTTCGTACTCTTTTTCTAACGTATATTTTTTACGCGCAAATCTTCCTGGACGTTTAACCATTTAATGTCTCGCTCCTAACGCGTGTTAATGAAGGCGCGTTCAATAATCGGCGCTAGCCACGTTTCACGTGCAGGACGACGTCCATTTTTATGCCACGCAGCGAGCGTGTCGACGCGTAAATCCCAATGGATGCTATCAGGTGTAATCGCTTGTTCGGTTAATAAGGTTTTAAGTTCACTGCGATTAACACAGCGTAATCCAGTTGTACTTTCAATGACAATAGGGGGCGCTGCTAATAAGAGGCTCCGAGTTCGTTCCTCAAATAATTTCAAAACTTGCCCTAATTTATCATGACTGCATCCAGATAACGGGCCACTTTCATCGACCCAGGCGACGGCTAACACCTGGCCTGCGCCTAAAATTTCGGCAGCATACAGGCTAATGCGATGTTCGCGTACAAATTGTAAAAATAATTTATCAATAGCTCCGAGTAATAATGCTTGTTGATCTATTGCCATTGCGGGAGCTATGGCGGTCAGACGAATGCGCGCATGTGTAGGCAGTGTCGAAAGCGTTTGCATGTGGACATTCCTGGTCTGATACGCAGTATTTCCAATAATGCCATTAGGCAACTGGGGTTTACTTAAAGCCTCGAACAGGCAAATAAATGTGGTGGTTTCATTATTTTACGCGGTTTGTGGTTACTCAGTGATTAGTGACTTCCTGTTACTTAAAATGCCACATAGTCAAATCCATGAACGACGTAATTTGGCCCTTACGTGGATTATTACTTTTTTTGCGCCATCCGAGCTGGTGGATTCGACCGCTATTTGGCATGCTTTTTGGAATGTTAGCATTTATTGGAATTGGCATTTCCACGGCGTGGTTTTTGTGGCCATCCAATGAAGAGGTGTGGTATTGGTGGTGGTGGTGGATGTTATTTGCAATTGGCATGGCATGCACCGTGGTGGTCATATCATGGGTAATATTGTTACCAATTTTAATGTCGCTGATTTTAGAAAGTTTAGCTCGTAATGTGCTTACGTATGTGCATCAACAACACGCATTAGGAACTCCAGTCACCTTACCGACATGGCATGGCGAAGAAAAAATTGCAGCGGCAATGCAACAGGTACAATTTAAGGAATTAGCATTAGTGCCTGGGATGTTGGCTAGCATGAAAGTAATGGGTGGTACGCTTGTTCCGCGTATAAGTTGGTCCGCGATATCATTAATTACGGGAATGACGGTACCGCCAGCTGGCATGGTCGTAAGCGCCACAGGTATGGGACATATCGCATGTTTGGACGCCTGTGATATTGCGCTGTCTTTGTATGGTCTAAATGGTCAACAGCGTTTAGCCGCGTTGCGTGCGCATCGCTCAGAAATTAGGCAAGCGGCACTGACAGCTGGATTATTAAATTTAGGACT
>JAHEDF010000140.1:7903-8940 GCA_024641365.1 Planctomycetota bacterium
CAGTAACGGTAGTTGGTTGGCTATTGTGGTTACCGGGAATAATTGTTGGCGCAGTAATTAAAACTCAGTCGTGGCAAGAATTAACCTCGCCGTCACCGACTTCAGAAAAACCAGACGCTCCGGCATGAATAGTTGCGTTGTATGGATAACCGGTTTAAGCGCGGCGGGCAAAAGTACACTCGCACGCCAACTAGCGCGTCGCCGACACGGCGTCTATATAGATGCCGATAACGAACGTCGTCGTTGGGCACATATTGGTTTTAATTCGTACGATCGAGTGCGGAGTATGGTACGACTGGCACAACGGGTTCGTAATTTTCAACGGCAGTCACCGCTGATAGTGGTCGCTGCAATTAGTCCCAAGCGGATTGAGCGGCGAGTGGCTTTAACACGATTGCGTCCAGCGCGATGGTTATTAGTGCACTTGGCCACGCCGTTATCTTTTTGTGAACGGCGCGACTCTAAAAAGCTTTACGAACGTGCACATGCAGGTCGGTTGGTGCATGTCAGTGGTGTTGACGAGACGTATGAGCAGCCACATCAACCTGGTTTATATGTGCCGGGGCATCGTCTTAGTCGCTTGGCGTGTTTGGCCCAAACGCAGTTAGCTGTACAGCGTTACCATCACTTGCTGGCGGATTATTTTAGGAAATCTTACTAGTTTCTCAGGTGTCATTTTTTGAAAGCCATGCAGTGACTGCAGGCAGTACCATTTTTTATAAGAGCCTTATTCTGCTTACGCCATGACCGCGCAACCGAATCAATCGCTTGGCCACGGACTCGACGTGTTGCATGCATTATGCGGCGCAGAGGGCCCAATTGGCAGTCGTGAATTATCACGTCGCTTGGGCATGGAACACACGCGCGTCAATCGTTTGCTTGGCACGATGGCGACTTTAGGGCTAGCGGAACGAACCGCTGATCGTCGTTACCAACCTGGCCCAGCAGTGCATGTTTTGGCAGCCAGTGGTATGCGTAGTTCTGGTTTATTGCAGATGTCATTACCTGTAATTCGGGTACTGCATAGTGAAGGCCAT
>JAHEDF010000612.1 GCA_024641365.1 Planctomycetota bacterium
GCGGAAGCATATTACCCAAAGATTGGTTTCGATTCGCATCCGTCCGCATGGATTATTCCGGCCGTAAAGCCCCTGAAATGAATCCAAGGAGCCCAACAAGACGCTCGTGGCAACCGGCGATAACGTCTTTTCTTGAATTCCGGCTTCTAATTCGCCGGTGCCGATATTGGGACGGTGCCGATATTGGGACAGGCACATTATTTCCCTTGTAACATTATTTCCCTTGTAACAGACCTTGGGACAGGCGCAAAAAATAGGGTCACCCATATGGTTGCTTGAAAAGCGCAGGTGTAGTCCAGGTGCTAGGCGCACAATGCGCTGGCATGGCAGCGCATTGTGCGTGTTGCGCAACGACGGAAATGGGCTGCAACTGCGTTTTTCAGGTTTAAACCTAAATCCGGCATTAGAATCTTGGCAACAATGTCACAAGCCTGATATTGGTGGCATGTTACACAAAAAAACTCCTTCGTCTTTGGTTCCCTGTTTAGGTGAATCATTTTCATCGCCCGCAGTTGGTCAAAAAGACACGTTTCCGATTGAGACCATGGGTGGGATTTTTCATGTGCGTTGGGATACGGAAGCACATGTGAGTTCGGTGGGTGGTGTGGCTCATTTTGCGCAATTTTTGGAAGCGACAAAATTATTTGATCATTGGGTGTCTGATTGTCCGCTGAGTTATGAGAGTAATCGGGCGCATGCTAAACGTGATATTTTGGGAACATTTTTATTGAGTGCCTTACATGGTCATTCTCGTTATGCGCATATAACCGGCATTCGCCATGATGGGGTAAGTCCGAACGTATTAGGCATGGAACGTGTGGTGAGTGAAGATTCAGTTCGTCGTGCGTTACAACGGATGGAAGGTGAGGCGTCACGGCGGTGGTCGCAAAGCCATTTAGTGGAAACCGTACGTCCGTTATTATCTGAGCCATGGATATTGGATGTCGATGTCACCATTAAACCAATTTATGGTGGTCAAGAAGGTGCCGTATTGGGCTATAATCCGCATAAACCAGGACGTCCATCCCATGCGTATCATAGTTTTTTATTGGCCAAAGCGCGCTTAGTTTTAGATGTGGAGGTGCATCCAGGGGACGAACACAGTTCCGCCACAACGCGTACGGAATTATTTCATTGGCTGGAAAAATTACCGCGCACATTATGGCCCAAATTATTACGCGGAGATTGTGGCTTTGGCACTGAACATATGATGGCGTGGCCAGAAGTCGTTGGTCTCCCGTATTTATTTAAGCAACGGATGACCAAAAGAACGAAAGAGACCGTTCGTTTATTAGATATAAACGCAACGTGGTGCGATGCGGGATACGGATGGCAGGGCGTAGAAAGCGATTTACAATTATCCACGTGGAGCAAAAAACGTCGCATTATTGTGTTACGCCGCCCACACCAACCACGCTATCCCAGACCATCGCAAACACGCATAGCACAAAAAATAACCGATCCACAACAATTAGTCATAGATGAAGTGACCGCTTTATTATCACCAGATAATCCTGATTTCGAATACCATGTCTTGGTCACGAATCTCAACGACTCCATTCCCCTGATCATGCAATGCTACCGCGAACGGGGTGACGCAGAAAATATCTTTGATGAACTCAAAAACCAATGGGGCTGGACAGGATTTACCACACAAAAAATAATCCCGTGCCAAATTGCCGCACGTATGACCGCGCAAATATATAACTGGTGGTCACTCTTCGTCCGACTCGCGAGCCCTCACCACCACCGCGAAGCCGTCACTGCACGACCCATACTACTCAACACCATCGCACGACAAACCACCACCGGCGGACAACGATTCCTCACCATCGCCAGCAATCACGCCAAGAAAAAACACATCGCACAATTTTTCACTACGCTCGCCAAGCACCTCAAACAACTCACGGACAACGCAAATGCGGAGCAGTGGACCCCAGCAAAACGATGGGATTACCTCCTCAGAAAAATATTTGCCCACCTATTTAGCGCCATCATACCAAAAACGGGGTAGGAAAATTCCCCGGCTATAATTTACGTCATTCTGGCCGACCGATATTCACGTGTCGTACGGGCTACTGCCGTTTTTAGGTTTAAAGCATTTCTGAAAAATTAACAAGACAGGAAATTCTTATGAGAAAGAAAATTCTCATATTAAAAAACTGTTATATGGATAACTATAGCACTATTCACGCTCGCTATTTAGCTGTTCTGGACGAACCATGTTATAATAAATTTTAAGCACCTGCTGTCGCCACAGCGACAGGGAATGGTCTGCTTGCAGGTGTCCGTTTTGATCAACGAAAACCGTAAGGCGTTCGCGAAATGAACGGATGTATTGCGCCCAGTGGCCTCCTTTTGAATCCGAGAGTAAAAAATAAAAACCGGGATCGCCATATTTATTACCGGCTGAGGTCAGACACAACGCTCCGTTTGCAC
>JAHEDF010000613.1 GCA_024641365.1 Planctomycetota bacterium
CCACCTCAATTAGAGTGGATAGCAGATGCAGGTCATTTTTTTCATGGCTGCCTCCCGCAGTTACGAGATGCGATTGTTAACAGCTGGGCAGCCGACAGCGCGATACAGCCGTGAGGCAAGCGTTATTCGAGCCCGGTCTGTGCATAATCGCCTTGACAAGGGCTCGGTCAGCACTTAACATCGCCCAGCTTTTCTGAACCGAATTATTTGGAGCATTACCGTAATGAAAACGTTTAGCGCCAAGCCAGCAGAGGTCAAACGGGACTGGTATGTGATTGACGCCGCGGGTAAAACGCTGGGTCGCATGTCGACCGAGATCGCTCGTCGCTTACGTGGCAAACATAAGCCGGAATATACCCCACACGTTGATACGGGTGACTACATCGTGGTTATCAACGCCGAGAAGGTTCATGTCACCGGCAAAAAGCTAACTGACAAAATGTACTACCATCACACGGGCTTTCCTGGTGGTATTAAAGGCATAAGCTTTGACAAGCTGATGGATAAGGCGCCTGGCCGTGCTATCGAAATAGCCGTCAAAGGCATGCTGCCGAAGAATCCTTTGGGACGTGCCATGTTTCGTAAGCTCAAGGTCTATGCAGGTGCTGAGCATGCCCATGCGGCACAGCAACCGAAGCCCCTGGAATTCTAATTCACTGATCAACCTATAAAGTAAAGCCATGGCAGACACACAACAACACTACAGTACCGGCCGTCGTAAAAGTTCATCCGCGCGTGTATTTCTGCGTCCGGGTTCGGGGAACATTACGGTAAACCAGCGTCCATTGGACACCTTCTTTGGTCGCGAGACCGCGCGCATGATTGTGCGCCAGCCGCTAAATCTGCTCGATATGGCCGGCAAGTTTGATATTTACGTCACGGTATCGGGCGGTGGCAATAGCGGTCAGGCAGGCGCCATTCGTCATGGTATTACACGTGCGCTGATCGAGTATGATGAGACCTTTCGCTCGTCCCTGCGCCGTGCCGGACTGGTAACACGCGATGCGCGTGAAGTGGAACGTAAAAAGATCGGCTTGCACAAGGCCCGCAAGCGTCCGCAATACTCCAAGCGTTAATTTGTTTTATTCGTTTTGTCCAAACGGGGTGCTTAGGCACCCCGTTTGCGTTTGCGTGTCAGCTTTTATTGTTACTACTTGTTCGATATCTTCTGCTTTCGGATGGATGTTGGTTATATGAGACAGTCTTGAGTTCTATTAGTGAAAATGACTAAATATTGGTCAATATATTCATAGAAAAGCTTAAAAATCGTTGTATATTTACAACAAATAAGAAAGAAGTCACAAATCTATCTAGATAAGTGTTGCACTTTTGCCAATTGCTGATATAAATAACCGGTCAATCGACTGAAATCATCCTAAAAGGGGAGAGTCACACATGAAGAAAAATTTAATCGCATTGGCCGTTAGCGCGGCTATGGTTGCACCGGCAGCAGTAATGGCAGATGTAACTGTATACGGTATTGGTCAATTGGAATTGACCAATTATGACCCTCAAACCAGCACTGATAGCGCAAAAACTGCGGTAGACGATACGAAGTCTTATACGGCTGTTCATGATAATGGTGCTAACGCGCGTCTCGGTGTAAAAGCGAGTGAAGATCTTGGTAACGGCCTTACCGCAATCACGGTTATGGAGTTCAAGGTTGATATCTCTGATAACAGTGCTGATAACTCTGTGAATTGCACAGTTAAAGATTTAACTACAGGCGACCAATGCCCGGACAGCAACGTGGTTGCTACAAGCACGGGTTCCTTGGGTGCACGTGAAGCAATGGTTGGTTTGAAAGGTGGATTTGGTACCGTAATGGGTGGTCGTCTTAAGCAGCCCTATAAATACACCGGCGGTGTAAATTATGACGTATTCGTAGCCACTGCTCTACAAGCGCGTGGCGCTGGTGGTATGTCTGGAAGCGTTGGTGGTGACGACAAATCCTACGGCCATGGTGGTTTCGCATCAAATTCTATAGGTTATGTAAACAAGTTTGGTCCTGTCGATGTAAAAGTTAATTATCAGCCAGAGACAGATGCTTCTGGTTTGATGGCTGCTGCGACCTATGAGGCAGATAACTTCGAAGTATTTGTTGCCTTGGCTGACTACAGCGGTGCGTCTGGTGATGGTGATGATTATAAAGCCACAAAATTTGGTGGTAAATTTAGTGCAGGTCCGCACAGTGTGATGTTGCAAATGGAAGATACCGAAGCTGCTGGTACCACCAAAGACAAATTCACCTTTATCGGTTACCAGATGAAGATGGGTATGAATACTTTGGCACTTCAGTATGGCAAGGAAGATCACGACACCAATACCAAAGATGCAACCTATTTGGCGCTGGGCGCCTATCACAACTTCAGCAAGACCAGCAGCCTGTTTGGTGGTTACCGTAACACTGACGTAGATGGTGAGACGGG
>JAHEDF010000614.1 GCA_024641365.1 Planctomycetota bacterium
ACCACAAGATATTGCAAAACGTATTGATTCAGATGGTGATGAAATTCAGCAGATTCTTAATCAAGGCGGCTATGTTTATTACAGTAATCCGATGGCAACATCGTCGATTAACAATATTGCTACTTTTAAAAACATGCCATTGCCCAATGAATCGAGAAAAATTATTTGCGCAGTCGTGGGCTACGCTCAGCAAAACGCGATCCCAAGTCTGTCATACAAAGACTGGCCTTATTATACTCCATATCCGGCACCGCCGGTTCACGTAGCGGTTGGCGGTTATGGAAATTTGAAGACGAGTTTACCAGAGGCTCCATTTAGTGTCGTCGCACATGAAAGGGCAAATGACGGATTAAATAATGGATATGGCTCAATAATGTTATGGGAAAACTCTTTAGAGGCTGATGACGGTGAAATGGGCATCGTATTCAGATCCGTGGTTAAAGGATCCGATAATAATTTACCGCATACAACCAAGTGGGTTAAAGCCTGTGAAGCTGGCGGCGTGCTGGAAAAGGCTAAGAACCATTTAAGTTATTTTTATTTAAGAGACAGTGGTTATTTAGCATGTTGTGATCAGTTTGGATGGATCCCTGAGCCAGAATTGTTGAATCCACCAACTGGTTATAACCCTAAAGCGACCCCGAAGTGGCCCCCTAATCCAAATGGAACTCCTTATGTCGCTAATTGGCAATGGCGGCAAAATGGAGCTGATACCAGCAAAGTTTATGCGTTTACCCGTATGGGCGCTGATGCGACTAAGGATATGACTGGGGATATGCGGGATATTATTCAACCGCAAAAGTTGCAAGACTTTGCTAGTGGTCAACAATTTGACAATCCAGTTGCGGGTATTTCGTCAAAAGAATTAGCCAAAGAAGCCGCCATGGCCTATTTTGCTTTAGCGCTTTGGTACGCTCGTGAAAAAGGCGTGAGCATCAATATTCTAGAAGGAAATCTTTTAACTGACAATGCTAACCTTTTAAATCAGTCAACTTTATATAGCAGTTCATCGACAACTTCACCAGCACTGGCAATTAACGCAGCGCGTATTTTAGGGCATGCAGCCATGGTGTTGAGTGGTCACTTAGATAACAGTTCTAATGGCTCTTTTTCACTTGAAGAATGTGACATATTTCGCGAAGGGACTTATCCTTTTAAAGTGAATTTTCCATCGCAACCGTCATCAAACAGTTCTGGAATTCCGCAAGCCCCAACAGTGCGTCCATTGTTGACCAAGATTGGTTCAGGAACTCCAAATATTAGATATGATAAAACGCCTGCGTACAGCAATGTGGATTTACAACGCATAAAAAACTATGTCGATAATGCGACTATGCTTGGCATGCGATTTGCCGCAACATTTCCTTATGATTGGGGCAGCCCTCGACCACTTAATCGCGCAGTTATGATGGATAATCCTTTGCTCCAATATGATATGTTTGAGACGCAACGTATTACACCATCCAGTGTCGTTACGACATTTTCCATGTACAATTATGGCTCACGTCCAACAAGCACTCGCTACGGATATGCCACACCGCAATCACCTGCACAGTGGAAAATAGCGAGTGCACAGCCAATTATTAATGTAGGGCGAAGTCAATCGTATCCGTCTATGGATTTACGTGGTATGTGGCCAGCCATCACCACCAATCAGAGTGCTGGAAGTAGCGATGCGGGAGGAATTCCAAACCATGAACATTTTACCTTGGCACGCCCATTCCAAGCCGTTGAGCGCACACGCGAATTAGTTTTCTGGGCTGTCGATTGGCAATCATATGAAGATTTCGAAACAGCGCCAAGTGCACCTGTTGATGCAAGTCGTCATCCAAAAATAGCACCTGTAGAGACATCAAATACGGCAAGCAATTTTGGAAAATTATCGGGCAATTCCTCTAAGCCAGACTTTCTTATTCGCCAACCAAAAGCGTATTTCTGGGAACGTAGTCAACCAGGAACGCGCAATCCTGAAAAAGTTTTGGCATATATTCAACCCACTGAAAATATAGAAACCGGCTATGACCTGATGTATGTGGCAGGTGTTGACCAATACTTAACATCATCGAATTCAGTCAAACCCGACCATCCTGCTTATACCAGCCTACCGATGAATGGGGTATCGGGAGCTCCACCAATGCCACCCAAAAATCCTGCCATGGTATTTAGTGGACAATATGGCGCTGATCGAAACGGAAATGGTAATCGTTTGATGGAGACCGCTAATATAACAAATGGAGAAAATTGGGTTAAAGGATTTTATGGTAAATTAGACCGTGGCAATGTGCCAAAGTCAGTGCGCATGCGGGCAACGCTTATCGCACGCTTTAATTTTTATGATCCACGCCTGCCTTTGGTGATACGATGATAAAAAATGCATTTACCTTAATTGAATTAATGATCTCGGTCGCTCTTGGCACGCTC
>JAHEDF010000141.1 GCA_024641365.1 Planctomycetota bacterium
ATACTCAACGCCAATGGTGCCGCAGTACGTTGCTTTTAAATGAGCTATAATATCACGCAGGGGAGCACGTCGCTCCATGCCATAAATACTGTCACAGGCAAATTCACGATTGAGGTCTTCTTCGCTGAGACTGAAGGCTTCTAATTTTAAATTGGGGTGATCGGGGGTGTTGTTGATGCTAAGTGGATCAAGATTGCAAACGAGGTGACCAATATCGCGGTAGGAATAAATTAAACTGTCGGCGTGTTGCTGGGCTACGCGGCCGGGCTTCTTGGTTGAACTTGCGCTTGGCGATGACGCAACTTCACCTTGTTCTGCATCATCGACGAAGCGGGAAAACCCTAAGTCGAATCCGGTAAAGAAGTGGTGCCATTCTGGTGCAATGCTTGCTGGATCGGCTTGCCAGCGACCATACATGTCTTCAAGCACTTGAATATTTGCGGCAGATGCGAATGAGGAAGGAATGCCAGACATAGAGGCCTTTAACGTTCCAAGAACGAAATTTGACAGTAGGAGTTTGAGCTCAAAAAGTCGTAAAACAGAGAATAAATCATGATTTTATGCAGGTATGAATAGACACAGTCAGTTTAATGTGCCGAACAAGGAATTGTGCGAACGATTGTGCGAACTGTCCATTGTCGCAGCCGAACTGAGAGCTTTTTATCATGATTGTGTTTGGAGCATGTTATCAGATTGCCATCATCGCAACGTCATTTTGGGCGTTGACCCCATGTTCGCACATGACATTGTGCGAACATGGCCACCAACCTCGACGTCGATATTTCCGCAATCGAAGCCCTGATGCACTTAGGCAATTTTAAAAGTAAGCGAGAAGCAGTAGATGCAGCCGTGGCAGAGGCCATCATGTATCGCAAGCAACTCAAAGCGGTGAGCTTTCTTGGCACCATCGACTTTGTGGGTCAGGTCGGCTCTCAACTTGAGCATGATGCGATAAACGATGGTAAATAGCAGCGCGTCACCCAAGCAGTTTCGTGCCGTCATCCCGGATGTCGATATTTGGGTAAAAGCATTAAGCAGACAACAGCCCGATCCAATGGTCGTGCATGCATTTAAATTAGCGGTTGAGCGTCGACAAATATTTATGCTGGGGTTTGTGCGCCAAGCCCTGCTTGCACGAACAGCAAATGATCGCCAATTATCTCGATTGACGCGAGCATTAGCTGGCTTCCCAGATTTACCAATATTGCAAAGCGATCACATCGCTGCGGCGCGGCGTATTCAAGCACATCGTATGGAACGAAAAGTATTAAGTCCGTGGCAAGCGCTATTGTGGTCTATTGCTGAGCGTGCTGATATTATTATTTGGAGCGCTGCCCCACAGTGGACGTCATTAATTGCCGCAGGGTGTCCAGCGAGCACGAGTATTACTGCGGCATCATAAAATAATAAAACTCGGGCCATTGACCCGAGTTTTATTGAAACAAGTAATTAAAAATAAATTAAACCAGTAATTCTTTTACCGTATCGCGTTCACCCACTAATTCAGCATTGGTAGCGGCGATTTTGCCCTTCGCAAAGTCATCTAATTGGCATGATTTATCAATTTCATAGGTCCCCGGTGCGGTTGTGCGCACTGGTACTCCTGCCCAAACACCTTTATCAAAACCATAGCTACCATCACTGCAGACAGCGATAGAATGTAAGGTTTTTCCAGGAGTATGTAAGGCTTTAACGTGATCAATCAGTGCATTCGCAGCTGAACCTGCGCTCGACACGCCACGCGCAGCAATAATTGCTGCGCCTCGTTTGCCGACATCTGGGATAAAGGTGTTTTTCAACCATGCTTCATCCGTGATTACGTCAGTTACTTTTTTCCCATTAATTGTCGTGTTAGCAAAATCAGGGAACATTGTTGGGCTGTGATTGCCAAAAATAATGCAATTTTCTACGGCGGTGACAGGCACGCCTGCTTTTTTCGCTAATTGTGTCATCGCACGATTTTGGTCTAAGCGCACCATCGCAGTAAAGCGTTCCTTCGGTAAGCGCTTAGCTTGATGCGCGGCAATCATACAATTGGTATTACAAGGATTGCCGACTACGGCGACGCGACAATCATCAGCGGCTACTGCATCAATACTTTTGCCCTGGCCAATAAATATTTTACCATTGTCCTTTAATAAATCGGCGCGCTCCATGCCAGGACCACGTGGTTTTGATCCAACTAATAAACACCAATTTGCATCTTTAAAAGCCACATCAGCACTGTCGGTGCAAATAATATCTTGGAGTAATGGAAATGCACAGTCGTCTAATTCCATTGCTACGCCTTTGAGCGCAGCCTGGGCTTTATCGACAGGAATTTCTAACAGTTGTAAAATTACCGGCGTATCTTTGCCGAACATTTCTCCTGCCGCGATGCGCGGTAACAGGCTGTAGCAAATTTGGCCGGCAGCGCCGGTCACAGCAACACGAATAGGCTTTGTCATAACGATCCTTTTTGAGGTCAGGGGGCCGCATGGTGGTATGGGTGGGGCGATCAGACTAGTCCAGATCACAAAACTGGCCAGTCCATGCACGTTCCAAATCGACCAACACCTCGAAAGCACATTACTGGACCGTTGTCGTGCCTAGCTCGACGCAGGCTTGTTCCCAATATTACACAGCTAGCATACCGTCAGTGATTTCAGAAAAAGACATTATTAGGCGCGTTCGCGATGAGGCGCGGCGCAAAGGCATACGCTGGACGAATCAACGGCAGGTTATAGTCGAAACATTCATCGCTAGCGATGATCATATTACGGTCGAAGATTTACATCATCGCGTGCGCGCCATTGATCGGACCATTAGTGCAGCAACGGTCTATCGAACGATCAATCTGTTAGTGGAAATGGGCGTGGCTACCAAACAACATTTTGGCACGACCTCAGCAACTTTTGAATGCGATATTAATAAAGATCACCACGACCACTTTGTCTGCGAAGCATGTGGTAAAATAATTGAATTTCACAACGATAAAATTGAGGCCTTACAAGAGGCCGTGGCTAAAGAGCATGGTTTTACGCTCAGACATCACCGTATGGAATTGTATGGCACCTGCTCGGATTGTTTAAGTAAAGCAGAAACCTAGCAGGCTACTGAAAAAAGCAGCCTGCCGGGGTTGAAAGGGGTCGTCTGGGCCAATGCTATTCGGCTAATAATCGCGTTTACTCCTGGAAAATACGTTTAATCGAAGACAGAATAACCGCAGAGGACGCAGAGGGAATTTATAAAAAAATCTTAGCTCATTCCATTACCTTTACATGCCAATAAAGGGTAATTTTTATTGTAGATTTGTATAAAAACCATCTCTGGCTCTCTGGCTCTCTGGCTCTCTGGCTCTCTGGCTCTCTGGCTCTCTGGGGTTAATTGCCGTTTAGTGAATTTTCAATTTTTCAGTAAATGCCGAATTAAACCAGGTTATTAGCCGAATAGTATTGCGTCTGGGCCCCCTTAGGTTAAGAGTCTGTTTAAATGAATTGCGGAAAAATCGCGGCTGCACGTCGCCCCGAAATTAATTAAGACCTAGCCGGTTGGTGTTTTTCAACAGCCTGCTAGGCGGGTACAGGAATTACTGGGTTTAAATGTAAACGATAATCGTCGTTAGCGGTAGACAATGTAGCGGGCTGTTTATGACGAATAGAGACCTACGAATAATTAGCAAATTGGTCGGACAGTATCGTAATGCTGTGAGCTGCCAGACATCCGGCGAACACAGAAGACCTAATCAAAATGAAAAGAGTCCAGAAATTAAAGAAGATGTTGTTTTAGAGCTATTCGCTGACCTTTGCGATTACTGTGAGTTCAACGGATGGAATTGTGATTTAATTTACAAAAGAGCGCGCCGGTAAAATAATAGCCTATGGAATAGGCTAACACATGACATGCGGATGAATGCGTTTTTATCACAAGTCGCCTAAACATCGGTACGGATGGATTTAGTAGACTGAATTTTCGCAATGGCGCACAGGTAAAAAAATACCCCCGGTATTACCGGGGGTATTATGGTGGCCTCGGGCGGGCTCGAACCGCCGACACACGGATTTTCAGTCCGTTGCTCTACCAGCTGAGCTACAAGGCCTGCTCAGACCCACTTTTCCGTGGGAGGGGCGCAGACTAGGAGTCATGTTTCGTTGCGCAAGACGGTAGCTGCACGCACCGTCCAGCTTTCTGATATTGCGTGTAAAGTTAGTAACAGCACTGGGTTTGTAGTAGGATACAAGCCATTAGTAACCCTATGCTCTTCCAATTAGATGCGCGAGGGAGGTCAGGGCAGGCTCGAAGCCACACCCAGTAACCGATTATCACCAATATTATACGATTCTTTAAAATGATGGATAAGTAACTGGCAATTTGCGTTTTACTATCGAAAGCGACGCATGCAATTTTACCATCTTTTATGCATGTTACAATTGTGGCAACATAAAGATAATAATCTGCACGGTGCTATTGCTGGCGTTACATAGCTTGGCGCGCATCATAGACTTATGCACGAGCGCCACTCCATGCACATTGAAGGCTCTTCAGCGGTGTCGTCGGCTAGGACGCTGGCTCCTATAACAATGACGAGCCCTCGGACTGGTAAGCATGTTCATTTTGCTAATCCACTATTTTTAGCGCCGATGGAAGGCATAACCGATGCCGTTTTTCGCGATTTAGTTATTGCCCTTGGTGGCGTGGGAGGTGCATGCACGGAATTTATTCGCATTTCTAATTCAGCGATGTCGGTAAAAGTAGTACGACGGTATTTAGGCGATCAACGCTACACGGTTCCCGTCGGTGTTCAATTTATGGCAGCAGGAATTGATCATTTAGCAGAGAGCATTCATGCCGCTGAACGTGTAGGCGCACCGTATATCGATCTTAATTTTGGCTGTCCCGTGCCAGTGGTATTTAATAAATGCGCAGGTTCAGCATTGTTAAATAAGCCCGAGCTATTAGCTGCAATTACGCGAACGGCTGTCGGTGCAGCGACAGTTCCGGTATCGGTAAAAATTCGTGCTGGGGTTGATGATCCGTCGCGAATTCGAGAAATAGTCGCTGCGGTTATTGAAAATGGTGCAGCCATGTTAACCGTGCATGCGCGTTTACGCTCACAATCGTATGCGCATCCCGCAACGTGGTTGTGGTTAGCACATGCGCGTGAAGAACGCGATCGCCATCAGCGAAAAATACCGCTCATTGGAAATGGCGGAGTTGATACGGCGGCAGATGTCGTGAAAATGCGCGATGAAACGCACTGTGATGGGATCATGATTGGACGTGCTGCGCTTGCGAATCCATTTATTTTTTCAGAAGTAAACGGAGGAGAACCAGCAACTGCGACGCAAGCGGCTGCGTTTGCACTGCATTATGCTGATGTCGTTGAAAATCTACGCGGTAAAAAAAGTAGCTTAGCAAAATTGAAACAATTAGTTCGTTATTACCACGCAGGACACATATTTGAAAATCGTGATGAGCAGCGTACCCAATTATTACGTTGTAACGATGTTGAAATTATACGTTCGTGGTTTCAGCAATGGATTTAATTAAGGAATGGTAAATCCGATTTCGGATAAAATGCGCGTAACAGCCAGTAACGGTAAGCCGGTGATCGCACTGTGATCGTCAGATTGAATATGGCTAAATAAAGTAACCCCGCGTGCTTCTAATTTATAAGCTCCCGCACAATTAAGCGGTTGATCGGCAGCCACATAGCGAGTCAGAGCATCAGCGGATAAATTACGCATCGTTAATGTGGTTAAATCTGTGTGTCGAGAACAGTGCGAGCCATAGTTAACGACCAGAGCGGTGATCAGCACATGGCTACGTCCACTGAGTGCAGTTAATTGCGCAATAGCTTTTTCTGCCGTGCCAGGCTTACCTAAAATGTGCCACTCATTACCCTCTTGGTAGGCGGCGACCTGATCGCTGCCAATGACGACCGTTTCTGGTTGCGTGGAACTGATGCTGAATGCTTTAGCAAATGCAAGGTGCTCAGCCAATGCTTGCGGGGATAATGTGGGATCCTTCAATGCATCTTCATCACAGGTCGGCGCACAAACGGAAAAGGGAATTCCCAAGCGTTCTAACAATTGTCGACGATAGGGGGACGTGCTACCCAGGACTAAAGGTGGCGTGCGGGCTTGGGACATGGCGGGAAGCTTGAAACGGTAACAGCTAACGCAAGTCGTTGCATGTTATGAGGTAGGTTCGTGCCTCTGTACTTGTTCAGAGCCTCCCGATTACGAGGCTCCCGCCCAACGAATCACTACCATGGCATCGAAACCCAACAATTCAGATTCGCCCTCTAACGCTGCAAATCCGATCATGCCCGATGTGGCATCGGATTCACGCACGCGTTTTGGTGGGACACTTGATAAAGTTGGTATGACCGACATTGAAGTGCCGGTGCGCTTACGCGATGATGACGGTAATTTATTTTTATGTCCTGCTAAAGCGGATGCATTTGTAAGCCTTGATGAAGCAAATGCGCGTGGCATTCACATGTCGCGTTTGTTTTTGTCACTTCAGGATGTGTTGGCTAGCGAAGAATTACATCTCACGCAAATAAATCGTTTATTAAAACAATTTATTGGTTCGCACGCAGGCATTAGCCAATCAAGTTTTGTGCATATCGCATTTGATCTGCCTGTTCGTCGACAGGCGTTGGTGAGTGATAATGCATCATGGCGCACCTATCCGGTATCCATTTCGGGTGAATTTAAAAATGGCGTTTATCGCTATATAGTTGGCGTAACCGTTGCCTATTCGAGCACGTGTCCGTGCTCAGCAGCATTAGCGCGTCAATTAATTCAAGATAAATTCCGTAGTGATTTTGCGGATCAGTCTGAAGCGTCGGTAGCAGAAGTGAGCAAATGGTTGGGTAAAGAGACCTCCATTATGGCCACGCCCCATAGCCAACGGTCATACGCGAAATTACAAGTCGATGTACGTGACCCGGATCAAGCGCCAACGTTTGTGCAATTAATTGATTTAGTTGAAGATGCCTTGAAGACCCCAGTACAAGCGGCAGTCAAACGTGAAGACGAGCAAGAATTTGCACGACTCAATGGGGCAAACTTAATGTTCTGTGAAGATGCAGGCCGTAAATTAAAGGCCGCTCTCAATGCCGATAAGCGCTTACGTGATTACCGCGTTGAGGCGGTTCATGTCGAAAGCCTCCATCCGCACAACGCCGTAAGCGTTGTAGTGAAGGGCATTCCAGGCGGTTTTGTCGCCTAAATAATACTTTTTCTTGTCGTTGATACGTCGCTGTCGTGGCCCACCAGTCCCGACTTGTCGATCAGCTGTGCATGAGCTAGGCTTACAACATGACAGACGACATCCTTACCGTAACGTTATCCGATGGACAAAAGATTGAGGCGATGAAGCGTTTTCGAGCGCGTTATGCCGAAGAGCTGACGAAATTGGATGTCGAATTAACAGAAATTCTCACCGGTATTGCTGAAGCAGATTTCCTTGCGCAATATTTGGGTGATCAACCCGAAATTACGGAAATGCGCAAACGTAAAGAAGGCGCTGATAAATTACAAAAGCGTCGAACCTATTTAATCAAAATCATTGCGCGTTTAGATGAATATATCCCACAACAAAAGCCGGTGGCATCGGTATTGCCAACGGGCAGCGCTGGTGCCGCTGGCCAACAACGGCCCACCATTAAACGCTATTAATCAGGGCGTTTATTAGCTCGCGTTGATTTAGCGCTAACCACGACTAAAGTCCGCAACCGTGGCTATGCCTGAAACAATCCTGTCTTTTACAACGCGACCAGCGCGATTAAACGATGTGCCGCATATTCATAGTTTATTGGCACCGTGGGCAGATCGTAAAATGTTATTGCCACGACCAATGAGCGAATTGTATGAAAATGTGCGTGATTTTATCGTATGCGAAGCTGATATTGGTGGCATCTGTGGTTGTGCAGCATTACATATAGACACCGATAAAATTGCGGAATTAAAAGCCGTAGCCGTAGCCGAGTCCGTCCATGGTAGAGGCGTCGGCCGACTGTTGGTAGAAGCGTGTTGTGCAGAAGCAAAAAAAATTGGCCTAGAACGAGTTTTTTGTTTGACCTATCAAATAGATTTTTTTGAAAAATTAGGATTTACCAAGGTCGATCGTTCACGCTTACCAGATAAGGTGTGGAGTGAATGTATTCGCTGTCATCGATTCCTAGATTGTGATGAAGTCGCTATGTGGCGTAAAGTCGGGCCGTAAAACATGTGGTTATGGCCACGAATTTGGTTACGGCGATTATTATTTGCGACTCCTTTTCGTCGCTTCATTTTTCCACGCCATCAATACGCCTATAGTCCTAGACAATTAGCGACATTAATTGATGTTTTAGATGAAGCGGTTCAGCAGCCAGGCGATGTCATAGAAATTGGTTGTTTTGTCGGGACAACGACGATTTACCTCAATAAACATCTAGCCGCGATTCAACACAAACGCCGATATTTAGCTCTTGATACGTTTCACGGATTCACAAAAGCAGATGTGACTTTTGAACAACAGCAACGCGGTAAAACCGTAGAACAGGTCGAGCGCGATTGTTTATTTGCCATGAACAATAAAAAATGGTTTGACTACACCATGACGTTAAATGGCTTGCAACAAGTTGAAAGTATTGCTGGAGATATTAATAAGATTTCACTATCATCATATACACAACACCTGTGTTTTGTATTAATTGATGTTGATTTATATTTACCGACAAAACATGCATTATCACAGGTGTGGGAATTGTTAGCCCCGGGTGGCATAATTATGATTGATGATTGTGCTGCCGAT